>CAIMUP010000036.1 GCA_903844645.1 uncultured Bacteroidota bacterium | reverse complement strand
TGAGCGGAGGTATTTATTCCGTGAACGGAGGTATTTATTCCATGAGCGGAGGTATTTATTCCGTGAGCGGAGGTATTCATGGCGTGAATACTCCCCAAAAATTGAAATTCCAAATAAATTAAATATTAACAATTAAAATTATTAAAAAATGAACAAAGGTTATCTTCCCGCTGCCATCGCTTTATTTAGAGCATGGTTACAGAATTTCTGGTCAAATCTTTCGGTACAAGGTCTGCTGGTCGGGCAGACAGTTACGCAAATCAATGCCACGAAGGCGAATGCACAAGCCGGCATGGACAAAATTGATGCCGTCGTCGCTGCAAAAGCGAATCTAAAATCGAAGGTGAAAGATTATCATGACTGGCAAAAATCAGGCGGCACGGGGCTTGCCGTGATTCGTCAAAATGTAGCAACTTACAAAACCAACACCGGCTACACCCATGCCATTGGCGAAATTTTGGACATAATCGGTACGGACGATCCTTTCGATGCTGCTGATTTTAAACCTGTTGGCGAGGCGCATCATCATCCGGGTTATAATTTGATTGAATTTTTTAAACACGGTGTTGAATTAATGCGGATAGAATACCGTGTGAAAGGCACGGTGGCATGGATAGATTTGGGTCGTGTGTCTCAAACAGGTTTTCACCATGTTTATGTGTTGCCTGTGTTGGTTCCACCTGTCGTTCCTGCGCCGGTTTCCGTTCTTTTGGAATATCGTTTGACGGGAGTCATGCACGATGTTTTGATAGGGCATGAATCAGATATTTTCGAAGAAAATTTTGTGTTTTAGTATCAGGAATTAAAGTAAAACGAAAGCCCTCGGATGATGAATCAGGGGGCTTTTTAATAAATAAAGATTCTTACAAAACCTTAAGCTATACTATAATGAAAATATTATTTGTAAAATCCCACGAATCGCAACTGCGGTTCGAGTTGGAGCGGCAAATGATAAAAACAGGCTTGCTGGTCAGCGAACTGTTTTATGCCATCACGCCGAATCTGCTGGGCATAGTGGTTCATAAAAATCGGGATAAAGCCAACGATAAATCCATTATTAATAACTATAAATATTACTTTTGTCAGTTCGGCATCGGTATTCCGGAGCCTGATTTAGATACCTATATTCAGCAATTTACGAAGCTGCGGAATAAGAAATTTAAAAACAGAGACGACCTTTTACAAATAGGCAGATGGGAACAAGTGATGCATAAAATCCGCCTCGATGTAATATTAGCCGCTGAAAACTGGATGAGAGAAAATAAACTCGAATCGTTATTAGGATTTAGTGTTGATAACTCGCTGATTGTTTTTGATGAGGAATCGGAAATAGCCAACGATGAGTTATTTTATCAAAATGTATTGATAGATGAATTTACGAATCCCCATTCGCTACATTTTTTGGGCGTTAATAAAATCTTGGACAATGTTGAACACTCGACGCCGAATCATGAATTTAAATCGAATCCCAATTTGATTTATACCTCGACACTGTTTCATATTCCTTGCCTCGATACCCTTTCGTATGCCCAGATGAAAATAATCCGTAATGAATTTGAAGAACTCTTGCAGCCTTTTTATAATGCAGTTGCAGCCATGAAAACAGAATTTGATGCAGTGGTTATAACCGCTGATAATGTTGATCAAATAGATAAACGATTCGACGAATTGATGGAGGAACAAATAATATTTCTGAAGGAAACTGTCAGCAACAATATCTACTTCCAACAGATAGTGAACAGCTCTACCGATTACAAAATGTATGAATTCAATATTTCTTTCGCCACCATGAAAACGATGATTAATTTATATCAATATGCAGGGGTCATCTCCGAAATGGAAGTGGGTATTATCCTCGAAAAGATTGCACTAACCAAAGATATTAATACCTGTTGCCTTTTCCTGGATATGGCTGAAATAAGTATGGTATAATATCCAAATAGCTAAACATATTTTTGTTTAATTACCGAAATATTTTGTATTTTTGCAGTTCCACTTATTAGAAAACTATGTCCATGTATGATTCATTAAAAAGGTTCGATAAAAAATATACCCCGCTAAAGAAAATGGGGCTTCGTATCACTGGTCTTGGCTTTGCCGATGCCCGCAAAAAGGTACATGTGATAGAGGTGCAACGACCCTTTATGTTCGATAGCCGCCTGATTCCGAAACGGTTCGAGGGCTTGGATGTACGTAGTAAGATCAGTGGCGAATTGCCTCCTGAATTTAACATTAACCGTGACCGCGAAGACTGGAAAGAGTTTGAATATGTATGGGCTCCCGAACGCTTCGAGAAGTTTGTGGACAGATGTTCTAAAGAGATTAGAGAGCAATTGAAAAACCCTGAAATGACTCGCGAAGAGATGCTATCGGCATTGTGTTTCGGCAACTTCGATTTGCATAAAGAGAAGACCCTTCGCCTGATCGAAGAAGGGAAATTGCCTGCTTATACCGAAGTTTAATTTCCTTACAATTCTCTTTTATTTATGGTGGATACCGGAAATGTAACGATTGCAATTCAGGATGGAATTGCGACCATTACCTTCGCTCATCCGCAAAGCAACTCGTTGCCGGGTGCATTATTAAGAAGATTGGCTGATACCATTCTCGATGCCGGAAACAATACAGATATTAAAGTAATCATCCTGAAAAGCGAGGGCGAAAAAACCTTTTGTGCAGGTGCTTCTTTCGATGAATTAATCGCTATCGAAACCTTTGAAAAGGGCAAGGAATTCTTCTCCGGCTTTGCCTTTGTTATTAATGCGATACGCACCGTTCCTCAATTCGTGATAGCCCGTGTTCAGGGCAAGGCAGTGGGTGGCGGAGTAGGATTAGCATGTGCTGCCGACTATTGTTTGGCATTAAATACTGCCTCCATAAAACTTAGCGAACTCGCCATCGGCATTGGTCCTTTTGTGGTCGGTCCGGCAGTGGAACGCAAGATAGGGGTGGGTGCTTTTACCGACCTCGCCATCAATGCTACGGGCTGGAAAGATGCCCATTGGGCAAAGGAAAAGGGGATGTATGCCGAGACTTTTAATACTATCGAGGAATTGGATAATGCCATTAATTCATTAGCTAAAAAACTCGCGGCAAGCAACCCCGAAGCTATGGAATTATTAAAAAAAGCCTTCTGGCAAGGCACCGAACATTGGGATATTTTACTCTTTGAACGGGCAGCGATGAGTGGTAAATTGATTTTATCCGACTTTTCGAAAGCGGCTATCAATAAGTTCAAAGCGAGCATTCTGAAATAAGGATTTAAGGTTAAGGTTTTGGACACGACACAAAACCCTAAACCTTAGACTTTGAACCTTAAACCTTTTCCTTTTATTGCAGCTCCCAAAAGGTCGCTATCATAAAAGGATGAAAGAATGAATCCTGGCAGATACATTTATGATCTATCATTGTTAGATTAAATATTAATAGTATATGCTAATAAAACCATCATAAGAATTTTCGCCATCATTGCCAGAACATCCATTTTAAAGAAAAGAGTACTCCTTACAGACCAATTAGTGCTAACATTTGACTTGCGAGCCTTCGCAACTGACTCGGGATGCTTCGCAAATGACTTGCGATGCTTCGCAAATGACTCGGGATGCTTCGCAAATGACTTGCGATGCTTCGCAAATGACTTGCGATGCTTCGCAAATGAATTGCGATGCTTCGCAACTGAATTGCGATGCTTCGCAACTGACTTGCGAAGCATCGCAACTGACTCGGGATGCATCGCAACTGACTTGCGAGCACTAAATAGGATTTGAGGAGTATTCCCCAATTCCCTGTTTTGCACCCCTACCCGATTATGTATTAAACTATTCATTTGGAATGAATCCTGACACCTGACCCCTGCTGCCTTATGCATACATTCTTATTAAAAATACCTTTTGCGACCCTGCAATTCCAGGATTCCCTACCTCAAGAATTCGCAAAAGAAAGAAAAGGTGAACCGGAATATCTTGGAATTTTGTAGGTTTGCAGGCATGAAAAGGAAAATAACGGAAGGCAAACAAAATCCTTGAAGATAATATAGCAATAAATAAAAATGAAATTACACCGATTTTCTTTCAAATTGATTATTCTAATAATAATATGTATTTTGTTAAGTACATTTTACGGATGGATTGATACCCGACCTACATGGGATGATACAGGAATAACTGTATTTGCTGTGCTTATTACATCTTTTATCTTTAGTATATTGATGACTAAATATGCTTGGCTTTGGGCGATAATAATTGGCGCAGGAATAGGTTTATTTAATGTTTTCCTTTCCGCTAATTATGGAGCATTAATAGTAATGCTATTTGCCTTTGCAGGAGCTTATTCAGGAGTTGTTGTCAAAAAATTAATCTTTGAGAAGAACTCGGATAAGAAGGTGAAGTAAATATTTTAAATATCAATAAATATTTCTTTCATTCTTTTATGATAGCATCCGCACTTGCGGTGCTGCAATAAAAGGATGAAGATTCAGGTTGAGACAATGTAATTAATTCAGAATCGCAGCCACGCCGGGCAACACCTTCCCCTCAATATATTCCAGCAAAGCACCGCCACCGGTAGAAACATAACTTACCTTGTCGGCGAGTTTGAATTGGTTAATGGCAGCAGCAGAATCGCCGCCGCCTATCAGTGAATAACTGCCCTTTGCAGTAGCTTCTACGATAGCATTGGCAATAGCTTTCGTGCCGTGAGAGAAATGCTCCATCTCGAAAACACCTACGGGACCATTCCACAAAATGGCTTTCGATTTGAGGATAATATCCGTAAATTCTTTGATGGTTTCCGTGCCAATATCCAAACCCATCCAACCATCCGGAATCGCATCATTCGGGGCAGATGAAACCTTTGCATCATTTGAGAATGCATCAGCAATAATGGAATCTTTTGGGAGAATAATTTGCATTCCCTTAGCTTTCGCTTTAGCTAATAATCGCAGGGCTTCTTCCATTTTATCGTCCTCTATTATCGAGTTGCCTATCTTCCCTCCCATTGCCTTCGCGAAGGTATAAGACATGCCGCCGCCGATTAATAAATAATCAACTTTGTCTATTAATTTATCAATCAAAAGGATTTTATCCGATACCTTTGCACCACCCATAATGGCAGTAAAGGGGCGTTCGGTATCGTTAAGAATCTTATTGATGTTGGTTAATTCATTCGCCATGACGTAGCCAAACATTTTATCATTCGGGAAGGACTTAGCGATGATCGTTGTGGAGGCATGGGCACGGTGCGCCGTCCCGAAAGCATCATTGACATAGACATCGCCAAGGGCTGCCAGTTGCTTGGCGAAGGCTTCATCGCCTTTGGTTTCTTCTTTATAAAACCGTACATTTTCCAATAATAATACCTCCCCTACTTGCAAATCGGCAGCCGCATTTTTAGCAGATTCACCGATGCAATCATCAGCAAAGAGGACATTCACTTTTAGTAATTTCGAGAGATGCGGAACAATGTGTTTCAGAGAGAATTTATCCTCCGGACCATTCTTTGGTCTTCCGAGATGCGACATAAGAATTACAGAACCGCCTTCGGATAAAATTTTTTTGATCGTAGGGATAGCGGCACGAATCCGAGTATCATCGGTAATATGTAAGTTAGCATTGAGTGGCACGTTGAAGTCCACCCGTATCAGGACTTTATGCCCTGAAAAATTGTAATTATCTATTGTAATCATGGTCGTTGTTTTTATTAATTTATTTGGCGGCAAATTTAGTTTTTTTCGGAAACCCACCAAATGAAATTGAGGTATTAAAAATCAATTAAAAGAAAATGCCCCGGAAAATTCCGAGGCATTAACACTTAATACTTAATACTTAAAAAGGTTTTATTTCTTTTCTTCAGCCTTTTTAGGAGCATCGCCAGGAGCTGCTGGTTTAGGAGCTGGTTGTGCAGGAGGCGCATCAAACTTAGTCCACTGCTCTGGTGTCAACACCTTTTTAATACCTGCTTTTCTGGCATCATCACGAACTTTAGACAATTCCCTGAATTTGTCTTTGTCGCCAGCGGCAGTTTTTCTGTCGGCTTCTTCCTGTTTGATAGAGGTCAGGAATAATTCCTTAATCTTCGGAGTTTGTTCCGGAGTTAAAGACAATCTTTTGGTCAAGCCCATAGTCGTTCTATCGGCTCTTTCCTCTGCTGTCAATGGCTTCCTTGGCGGTTGCGGTTGAGCTTGAGGGGCTGCTTGGTTAGCAGGTGCTCCTGGTGCAGGAGGTGGAGTTGCTGGTTTTGCTTCTTGAGCAAAGACTCCGGCGGCAGTGAACATCATTACTGCGGCTAAGGCTACATTTAAAATTACTTTTTTCATTTTTTTTCTTTATTTAATTTAACAATATTTTTTTGACTACTCTTGTTTCAAGGTTTTTCGTCGTCCCCCTTTTTTATTTATTCATGAAAGCGGAATTACAAAAAGGATGCCACAAATTTTCAATCCCTGTTTTGAGGATGAAATCGGTCTGACTTTTTTCGTTCTCGAAGTACATGTTGTGGTTATTTATTATTTCTTTGATTTGGCAAATTACACCATCCTTAATGAAGAATGGATTAAGTTCTAATAATTGGATTCCTCATGGTTGCCATTTGTATTATTAATTTCATTACTGATACCTTATTAAATTATTCGAGGTGCAATATTACCAATAATTTTATTAATCCCCAAAACCGATTCCTAATGACTTTTCTAAATTCCCATTAAATTCTCCAAAATTCGGGTTTTATAACGGGGAAACGGGTTTTCGGGGGAGGCAAAAAAATCCGGCGGAGAGATGTTGGATTCCAAGATAGCTACCTTGGAATCCAAGGAAGCGACCTTGGAATCCAATGAAACGACCTTGGAATCCAATGAAACGACCTTGGAATCCAATGAAACGACCTTGGAATCCAATGAAACGACCTTGGAATCCAATGAAACGAACTTGGAATCCAATGAAACGAACTTGGAATCCAATGAAACGAACTT
>CAIMUP010000035.1 GCA_903844645.1 uncultured Bacteroidota bacterium | reverse complement strand
GAAGATTCGACTAAACTCCGAAAAGATTCGACTAAACTCCGAGAAGATCCGACTAAACTCCGAGAAGATCCGACTAAACTCCGAGAAGATTCGACTAAACTCCGAGAAGATCCGACAAGTCGTCGAGAAGATTCATTTAATTACCGATTCGGTTGGAATAATGATGGTAATAAAAAAAGCCCCACAAAATGTGAGGCTTTAGTTGTTTGAGAAAATATATCGTAATTAATCCGCTCTTCTTTGGATAGGGTCGCTCATTCCTGTCCCGCCTGTTGAATCAATTATTTGATGACGGAACCACCAATATGTAAGTAAGGGACAAAAAAAATGTCCCGATGAGTTCAAAAACACCATCGGGACATCTCCCTTTTTTTCGCAGCAAGCGACTTAGTATTCCCACATATCGTGTTCCAAATTCACCATCTCGCCATGGATTTTATCAGATTCTATCACCTGATCCATCCCCACTTTATAATCGCGAATAGCTCTGTTATACACATTCGATTCCTTGGTAATGTAACTCCCGAACATCCTCTTGAAGAAAATATCATCCCAAGTTCTTCTTTCGGCATCATTATGGTTGTTGAATACCTCGTTCACCGCAAAAATATTACGCGCTTCCGGGAAATAAATCCAGAATAAAGGCGCAAAACCTTCCTTCAAATTCCCAGATTCATCACGACTTAAAGAAACAGGGCATATCCCGATAATACGAACATCCATCACCGAACGCTGCTTATCGAAAAACCAATCTTCTTTAATTCTATAATTCACGATGTCATCCATCTTCAACTTTCCTTTAATCTCAATCGTATCCTTTTCATACGGAGGGTCAGGAATAGCAATTTTCACCGAATCAGGATGCCCGGAAATGCTTTTCATAATTTCCTCGCGGGTCATTTTCTTCGTGAATTCATCATCCACCGAAGCATCATAAGCCGACAAAGAACCCTCTTTCACCGCATCCAAAAGGATATTGATAATACTGTGGCGGTCATTCGTAGGCATAGATTCGGTAGGGTATTTGAATATCAAATTTATCTTTTCATTGATATCAATAACCCGCCAAATCCTCTTACTCCACATCACGTCTGCCTCACGAAGAGGGGCATAATTAATAGCCTTACGATTTGGATAATGCTCGCGAACATAAACCCCGTCGAGAATCCCTACCGGTCTTCCGGTTTTGGTAGGCTCGAGGGTGGTATCCACCATTTTATTAGCCCCTGTAGAGGTACTATCCACCTTTACCTGCGCCCCTTGGTTTGCATTACCTTGGGAGAATGAAAAATTGTATAAAAAAACAATTTGAATAACAAGCAGAACTACTTTTTTAATTGATTTTTTCATCTTGATCTCCTTTTTTGGTTAAACAACTTACATTAATTTAAAGTTAATCCCATTAATCGGACGAACCAACCCATCAGGACCTTTAACTTTAATATTACTAAAATACACCTTAGAACTTGGTGGTAATTTCTGTAAAACGTCCTTCATCTCTTGGGTCATATTACCCCCAGACGGATTAGATTTAGAAAAATTATCAGCGCCCTTGGTATATTCAAAGTCGAAAGAAACAACTGCAAACTTGGCATTAAAGGCAAAATTCTCCAATTCAGGAATTACACCATATTGAACCAAAAGCTTGGCTTTATCAATAGGTCCCCCAACCAATCCCCCAACCTTAGCAACTGGAGGAGGAATTCTCTTGACCCTAAATTTCAATGAACCCATTGGTTTATTTTCTCGTTCGCTCAATTTTGCATTTACGCTGATAACAGTTTCTCCAGGTGTAGTAACATTAACAATATACTTACCGCGAGCACCTTTTATAGTTGCTCCATTCGTAATGGCAGGAGTAACATTTTCAGCAGGAATACCGGGAACTGAGATAGAAACGGGGTTATCAACACCAATGTAAAACACATTCATTGAATCTGGAGAAATTACCAAAGCCGGTTTCGCAGCAATGTATTCAGATTTGAAACCATATTGTTTATACTGATTCGTTGCCGGATTCTTAACTCTGATAACACCTCCCCACTTTTGGGGACCTTCAGAAGAAGGGTGAATGGTGTATTTACCGATACCACCCTCTGTTTTTACTGTTGTTGAATCAATACCTCCAATCATCTTGTCAGACAATGAATCGTAATTTCCGAGCCAAATTTCAGGTCTTTGGGTAGAGCTATACGCAGCCACGAAAATGTCCGCTGAATATTCCTGACCCAATAAAACATAACTGGATGGTGCGACAACTCGTGCTGTAACTTGATCAAATTTGAAATCGGCTTTAGTTATAGAGCTTAATAAATGATCAATAACAGCAGCCTCGGTATTTTTGATATCATTTTGAAATTTAGTAAGCAATACTACTACAGCCGCTAAGGGAATATGGTAAAAATTCTCCATCTCCCAAGTACTTTTTCCTTCAATCGGTTTTGGCGGATCGGTGGTCCTCAAAGACACATTCATGCTTTTTCTAAAACCCGCGGTATCCTTATCGCCGCTAAGAATAGTATAAATACTCGCTTTAAAGTCTATCAATTTTTTCTTTAATGCTTCAGCTTCATGCCCCTTTCCATTGTTTTCAGAACCACACATGTAATTGGTCGGAATATCATAATTGTCCTTAGCTCCAACTTCCATCAATTCAGGTGTTTTCACACCATCTTTTACTGACTCGACTTTTCTAATTAAAATATCTTTAGTCTTTTCAATATAAGAGGTCATCGAATCAGCCATTGCTTTTACTTGCTTTGCTTTATCAAAATAAGGCTTAGTTTTTACTGCATCGTTTATCATTGCAGCAGTAAAATCCTGATATGTATTATCATTCTTCGCCGCTAAATTCTGCTTCGATGTAACTAAACTCTCATTTACCAAGACAAAAGCATTCAAAACCTCTTTTGAAATATTCAATGCAAGAAGTGCTGTAAGCACTAAATACATCATATTAATCATCTTTTGCCTAGGTGATACTTTCCCACTTGCCATATTCTATTTTATAATTTGTTTAATAAATAAAAAATTTAATTTAATTTTTTCCACCACTCATAGCAGAAAGCATATTTCCATAAACATTGTTTAATGCTGCCAAATTTTTTGCAAGTGAGGATATTTCATCTTTATATTTCTTAGTATCAGCAATTGAATCACTCAAATTTGCCATCAAGGTATTCATCCCTTCATACATTTTAGTTGAAGTCTTTAAATGTTCATTTGAACCTTGCAATTGCATTTCATAAATCGCATTTAAAGCACCAAGATTTTTTGCTGCATTTGACATCTGAGTGTTATAAATTTTTACATCTTCTCCAGCAGCAGATAACTCTCCCATTACTCCAGCAGCTTTAACATAAGATTCATTTAATTCCCCTACAGATTTTGATGCGCTTTTTACATTCTTTACATAGTCATTTGTCGCTAAGGAAGCATCCGTCAAATCTGCCAATTTAGAAGTATTATCTCCCAAATTTTTTAAACCGACTCCCAAACTTTGAATTAATTCAGGTCCAATTTTTGCCTCCGACATCAATCTGTCAAGCTCTTGAGTAACAGGATCAATTTTTTTTGTTTTCTTCACTTTTTCTTCTTCATCGAACATTCCTGCAAATTCAGGGTAAACTAACGACCAATCATATTCATGTGGTAAGGGTTCAAAAGCAGAAAAGAAAAAAATAATCGCTTCCGTGCTTAAACCAATCACAAGCATGACACCTGCCCCTTCATAATGTTGAATTTTGAATAATGCGCCTACAATTACCAATGCAGCTCCCCAGCCATACAATTTGGCCATAAATTTTTTCCATTTTTTTCCGTGTGTGAAATTTGCCATTTTTTTAATTTATTTGTTTAATATTATTTAAATTTACTTTTATATCCTAATAATCTGCTTTATCACGTCCAAGAAAAGACATTACACAACGAAAGCCAATATAACATTTCGCTGTATCCTGATACTCATAAGAACGTGTACTTGTTTGTAAAAAATATCCGACATCTTTCCAAGATCCACCTCTAATGACTTTCCTTTTAAGAGCGGGTAAATCATTTTCGTTAGCTGAATAAGAATAATCAGGGCTTAAGTCATGAATAAAACTATAAGCTGATTCATCGAAAGCATTACTTGTCCATTCAGCAACATTTCCAGCCATGCAATATAAACCATAATCATTGGGCCAATAAGACGTAGCCTTTACAGTATAAACACCTCCGTCATCAATGTAATTCCCTCGCATAGGTTTAAAGTTAGCCAAGAAACATCCCCGGCTATTCCTTATGTAGGGGCCTCCCCAAGGATAAGGAGATAGTTGCAACCCGCCTCTCGCTGCATACTCCCATTCTGATTCAGTTGGAAGGCGATAATCTTCTGGCCAAGTTTGCTCAATAGCATCCAAATAAGCATGTAAGTACTGTGTCCTCCAAATACAGAATGCTGTAGCTTGAACCCAATTTACTCCAACTACCGGATACTCGTCATAAGCGGGATGCCAAAAATATGTTCTTGTTAATGGTTCATTGAAAGAATAAGTGTAATCATGAACCCATGCTAGGGTATCAGGATAAATATTGGTCAAACCCTTTTTGATAAAAACTGATCTATCAGTCATTCCTTGTTGCCTATTTGATTTTGCAGCGGCCTCCTTTAAATCAATCCAATAATATTCAAACATGAGTTTTCTGCTATCAATTTCTTTTCTCTTATAAAATCTTTCACTTTCAGGAAGAAACAATTCACCTAATGTTTCTGTGTTTGCCTGATCATCCCATCGAATATTTTTTTTCCAGTTAATTCGTTCAGTGTATTCTCCTTCGTCAACAATATCATTTAATAGACGGTGCGCAAGAGAATCACGAACCCAATAAACGAATTGCCTATATTCATTATTCGTGATTTCTGTATTATCCATCCAAAACGCAGGCACAGTAACAGATTTACTTTGTGCGGTTAACGCATATGGTACATCTTGATCACTCGGTCCCATGTTATACGAACCAGCCGGAATATAAATCATTCCATACGGATCGGCTTGATACCATTTTACTCTATGTTGAACCCCCACTAATTCACCATGGTCACCAGAACAACTTGTAAAAATTACAGCTATAACAAAAAAACAAATCAATACTTCGATTGCTCTATTCTTGCCACTACCAAATTTCAGATTAATTTTCATTTATTCTTTGTTTTAAAAACCTAAACTATCTACAAAAAAATTTATTAATGGTTTTCAACGGGATTATTTTTAAATGGTTACAATAATTTTATCTTTCTTTCCCCCCAAGAGTTCTAACATTCTCATGGGTCGTAATCTTATGTGGTGTAGGAACTGGTTTAAAACAGTACCCAACCATTAATTCATGAGAGCCTCTGCTATAACTTTTTATGTCAGACGTTGTTAAATCATATGCATAACCGAATTTTAAACCATTAATATGGTATCCAACCATTAGGACAATGGCATCCTGCAACCTATACGACACGCCCCCAATAAAAGCATTTTTAAAAATTGCTCTTACATTTACATCTAACTGAGTGGAGGCCGCATCAGATTTTACAAGAACTGAAGGCTCTAACTCTACATTCTCTGAAACAGGAAATTTATACCCTCCCATAAAATAATAATGATGAGCAAGTGCTGATTTCACAGTTCCATAATTCAAGGTGCTCGCAGCTAAATGGGTTGTTGATAATCCGACATAATAATCGGTAGTATGGTAATATACACCAAAATCAAAATCAGGAGCACCAGCAGCGACTACAAAAGGTGTATTAGATGCTGCAGGTATCGCAGGATCGCCAGATTGATTATACAAAAAGGTCCCATTCAAAGAATTTTGCACATACCCAACATCTGCACCAATAGCTAATTTACCATCGCCTAAGGGCATCCTATAGGCATATCCCACTTTTAGTTGAAGTTGATGTTGCAAACCTAATTGGTCAGACAAAACATTCAACCCTACTCCTCCGGAAATATCATCTATTTGCGCATCGGCACTAAACAAAAGTGTTTTAGGATCACCAGGAAAACCATCCCATTGATCTCTGTACATAAGGGTTCCGCAGATGGCATCATTGGCTCCGGCAAAGGCTGGATTCACTGAAAGTTTGTTATACATGTTCATTGAAAATTGAGGGTCTTGCTGTGCTGAAACCCTTGCTACTAAAGCAACTAATACTACTACGATGGTAAAGATTTTTCTCATGTCTTATGTTATTAATTTATTAAATTTATTTTATGTGCGAGGACTGTTATTTTTTTCAAGGGTGTAAAATAAGCAAAAAAATTTCTAACCACCAAATTTATTTGCAAAATTCTTTTCAACAATCTTACTTTCTTCATCATTTTCTTAGTTGAATTTATGGTACGAATTCCACCATCTGTCTGATATTTCATCATGTGTTGCTGCTTGATAATCCCTGTAAGAACAAGGAACGAGAGGATTGTGTAAATATTTTACGGCTTCATTGGAGTGTGGCATTTCCATCCACCAGCGGTCGGTTTTTTTGCTTTTAAAAAAAGTTAATTCTTGTTCCATGCTTTTGACATTTACCCGATATTTTATGAAATCTTCCTGATCGTTGGCGGGGTTATCGTTTTTGCGATGATAAAATCCATCTATAAAATACCATATCATTTGGGCTATTAAATAAGACGTTTGTTCGCGATGATCGTGCTTTGGATTGACTTCATAAAAACCGATCGAGGTGAGCTTATCGGTCATGCCGGCATACCGGATTATCTGACAGGCTTCTTCACCATAAAACCCATTCGGGCTGGCATTGGCATTGGCGGGGGCATCGGAGTGGCGGATGCAGGATACATCGAAGGTGAGCATATCGGCATCGCGGATGATGGGTTCTACTTCTTCCATATCGCTGCGGACTTGCCCGAGGCGATAGACATCGAAGTATAGTTTTTTCATTAAATTAATGGATTCACTGCCGACAAAATAGGACTGAAACCCGATATTGCTGTAATTAAACAAAAAATTCGGTTCGTCGGTAATAATCTTCCCTAAATAGGTCTGCGAATTCAACTCGCTATCATTCTTCCCTAAATCGAAATGCGAGTCTACGCTGACGATATTGATCATCTTCCCGAGCGGCGTGTATGCTTTATATTGGGCGTAAGTAAGGTCTTGGCTGCCGCCGATAATGATGGGGATAATATTCATCCGAAGCAGCGAGGTGCATACTTCGGCGAGGGCGATATAGGTATCTTCGACGGTATTCCCAATCCGTAAATCGCCAATATCTGCCACCCGAATCGGATAATCGCCGCTGAATAAGCCGTATAATTTACTCCTTATATAAGGGGCTGCATCTTTGCATCCTTCATTAGTAATGGCACCGCGTTCTTCGGGAATGCCGAGGATGACCATATCCATCGTTTCGAGGTCGGGAAATGGGGCATCGGAGGAATAAATCTTGACGATATTGCCTACCGAATTCGGCGATTCATCCTTTTCAAGAATCGTGTAATCTATCGGTTCAAAATATTCTTGTAGCTCCATTAGCATTGATTATCACTAATTTACATGTTTCGTTCCGTAGGAAACCATTTTGGTATCGTGGGAATCCAAAATGGTATCGTGGGAATCCAAAATGGTATCGTGGGAATCCAAAATGGTATCGTGGGAAACCAAATTGGTATCCTTGGAATCCAAATTGGTATTGTAGGAATCCAAAATGGTATTGTAGGATACAACTTTGATATCGCGGGATACCAAATTTAAATTGTCGCAAATAATCATGGGACTTTCAAATTCCATACTTATAGAATTCTTCATTTAACTCTTCGCCTTTCTCGCACTTTTCTTCTTTGCCACCGTTTTCTTAGCCGGAGCTGCCTTGCCTTTTGCCTTCCCCTTAGTCGGTTCCTGTTCTTTCGCCAAAGTCAGACATTCTTCAAGAGTCAATGCCTCGGGAGTCTTATCTTTTGGAATTTTTACATTTAATTTGCCAATCGTAATGTACGGACCGTACCTCCCATTCACGATTTGTACCTCCTTATTTTCGTCGAATGATTTAATCAATTTCTCGGCATCTTTTTTCCTTTTTTCCAGGATAATTTCGATGGCACGGGCAGTATCAATCGCCGCCAAATCTTCACCCCTTTTCAGGGAATAATATTTACTTTTATGTTTGATAAAAGGACCGAATCGCCCCGCGCCCTGGGTCATTTCAGCCTCCTCATACATCCCTATCATCGCGTTGCTCGCAGTAGGATTTAATTTCGTAGCCATCGTCTCCAAAGCCTCCTCCAGCGTAATCGTTTCGATCCGCTGCCCCGGTTGGAGGCTCGCAAATTGAGGCTTCTCATCCTTGTTATCAGATTTTATCTGAACCAACGGACCATACCGCCCTATCCTCACGCTCACTTCCTTACCCGTAGCCGGATCGGCACCCAATATCCGCTCTCCCGAAACCCGCTCCGAAGTGCCCTCCGCAGTAATCACCGTAGAATGAAATGGGTTGTAAAAAGTGTTGATCATTTCCGTCCAAACCATGTTGCCCTCGGCTATTTCATCAAACTCTTTCTCCACCTCGGCAGTGAAATTATAATCAAGTATAATCTCGAAATTCGCGACCAAGAAATCATTCACCACCGAACCAATATCGGTAGGCAACAGCTTCCCTTTATCAGCCCCGAACAATTCGGTATTCGTCCTCACCGTAATAGTATTATTTAATAAAGTAAGCACCTGAAACTTGCGCTCTTTGCCCATCCTGCTGCCCTTTTCGACATAGCCCCGCTTCTGTATCGTAGAGATCGTCGGGGCATAAGTAGAAGGTCTGCCGATACCCAGATTTTCCAACTTCTTCACCAACGCCGCCTCGGTATATCTTGGCAACGGTTTGCTGAATCTTTGGGTAGCCACCATCTGCTCAAAAGCCACCTGCTGTCCGGTTTTTAATGGCGGAAGGATGCCCTCTTTGGTTTCCTCGTCCTCGTCATCATTCGATTCCATGTAAACCTTCAGGAATCCATCAAATAAAATTACCTCGCCGGTAGCTATGAATTCATCGGTAGTTTTATCAGGAATAATGTTGGCTATGGTACGCTCTATCTGGGCATCAGCCATCTGCGAAGCGATCGTTCTCTTCCAAATCAAATCATACAAACGAGCCTCACTGCCCCCTTCCTCCAAAGTCTGAACACCCATATCCGTAGGGCGAATGGCTTCGTGAGCCTCTTGTGCACCTTTGCTTTTGGTTTTGTATTGATGTGGCTCGGAATACTTTGGCCCATATAAACCTGTAATCACTTTTGCAGCCGCATTCAAGGCGGTATCAGAGAGATTCACAGAATCTGTTCTCATATAAGTAATCTTTCCTGACTCATATAACTTCTGTGCGGTAATCATGGTTTGTGCCACCGAGAATCCCATCTTTCTGCTTGCCTCCTGCTGCAAGGTAGAGGTAGTGAAAGGCGCGGAAGGAGTCCTGTTAGCGGGTTTTTTCTCCACACTCTTTACTTTATAATTCGCCCCGATTAATTTCTCTAAAAAGGATTTTGCATCCTCTTCCTTCTTGAACCTTTCGGATAAATCAGCCTTGAAACTTATTATCGTTCCGTTATCATTCGGGGCATTGAAATAAGCCACCACTCTATAATTTGAAGTAACATTGAAGTGATCTATTTCCCTTTCTCTCTCGACAATTAATCTGACAGCAACGGACTGCACCCTCCCGGCAGATAAAGACGGCTTGACCTTCTTCCAAAGCACGGGAGACAATTCAAACCCAACCAGACGATCCAATATTCTTCTGGCTTGCTGTGCATCTACAAGGTTGGTGTTAATACGTCTTGGATTATCAACGGCGTGTTGAATGGCATCTTTGGTAATTTCATGAAACACGATACGATTCGTGGTCTTCACATCCAAACCCAATGCCTCGGCAAGATGCCATGAGATAGCTTCCCCCTCACGATCCTCATCAGTAGCGAGCCATACGATGTCAGCTTTCTTTACCTCTCTCATTAAGTCTGCAACGACATCTTTCTTATCATCGGTAACGATGTATAGCGGTTTGAAGTTGTTTTTAACATCTATCGCTTTGTCATTCTTCGGTAAATCGCGGATATGTCCGTAGCTCGACTTCACTTTAAAATCCTTTCCTAAAAACCCTTCAATGGTTTTAGCTTTTGCGGGTGATTCTACTATCAATAAATTTTTTGCCATTCTTATTTTTGTCTTTGTTTCAAAGTTTCGAGGGCGCAAAGTAACGGAAATAGTTTTTGAGTTTCCAAATATTTTTGTCTTTGTTAATAAAATTCTTTAAAAAATACAAATGCTAATACTCGATATACTTCCTCTCCTGCCCCATTTATTTTATTCTATAATCAACTTCCCCGTAGCTGCTGTTTGTCCTTGATGGGTGTGGAGTTCATAGAAGTACATACCGCTCGATAGTTTCCCTTTATCAAAGGATATTTTTCTGTTATTCCCTAATGAAATCGTTCGTAATGGCTGACCGAGCAGATCATAAATTAGTATCGTAGCATCTTTAGTATCTATACTTCCATTAATAAAAAAGGTAGCATGGTGGACACATGGATTCGGATATACGGTTACCGAAATGGTCTCTTTGGCATTCACGATGCTTTGCCCTGTGGTGATACTGTTGGCTAATTCAAAGTTAGGTATTCCATATCCTTCCAAAGTATCGGGATTGGTGTATTGGGTGGCACTGGCGATGATGGCATGTCGCACTTGCATATTGGTCATGGTTGGGTGGGCTTGCCAAAAGCAGGCTGCTGCACCTGCTAATATCGGGGTGGCGAAGGAAGTGCCGCTGGAGGTACCTACTGTCCCTGTGGCGGGAAGAATTACGGTCGAGCTTAACCCTTGGTCTGCCACATCGGGCTTGACCCGCCCATCGTAGGAAGGTCCTTTGGAACTAAAACTTACGTAGTTTCCTAAATAATCCACCGCACCAATCGCCAGAATACTATCGGCATCTGCGGGTGCTCCCACAAAGTGAAAGAAATGGTCGCCTTCGTTCATCTCGGCTACGATGACTAATATTCCGCGTTCTGATGCGACGGTTGCTGCCTTGGTGCTGGGGCAGATACGCCCCGTCATATCGGAGTATGTATGGTCTTGATCCGTATGATCGAAGCGGGTGTAGCCTAAGGAAGAACTGATAATATCTGCTCCGACACTATCCGCAAATTCCGCTCCCATAGCCCAGGTATATTCTTCAATAATATTCTCTGTCGGAGCGTCTTCGGTACGTATCAGCCAAAAGTTAGCATGTGGTCCTGTCCCGATCATCTGTCCGGGGAGGTTTGCTGCGATACAGCTCAACACCATACATCCATGCCCGTCATCTTCATAAACGGAGGTATCGCCGACCACGAAATCTTTCGTTCCGAGGATCTGATTATTCACTCTGATACTATCAAAACCGGCAATGGTATCTACATGCAAGAAGCCGGCATCCATCACCGCGATCACCATCCCTTCTCCCATAAAACCAAGGTCGTGAAGATAGTCGCCGTGGATCATCGTGATCTGATTGGTTGCCGCTCCGTAATTTAATGATTGGGTATTCTTGGTCGCATGGTTCGATTTTGTTTTATCATTCATCATGGTCTCTTTCGAGAGCAGCGAAATACCGCCATTATCGCCTAATTTCTTCTTCGCGCCGACCCATACCGAATGGGCAACGAACGGCAGGGCATTAATATCATTTAAAATATTGGTATCAGCCGTAGCGATACAGACCCCGTTGAGCCATTTGGAATGATTCAAGACGATTGCCCCATGCGCCATGATCGTATCTATATAAGCTTGGGTGATGGGCAGATCGAGGCTGTCATATCCGATGCTTTGATTCGTTCGCCTGGCGATGGCTCGTGCCGAGAGAAAGGCGGAAGGGTTGGACAGGGAATATCCATTATTGATTTTATCGGTGAATTGGATAAAATACCGAGTAGGGTATTGCGCTTCGCAGAGAAAAGTGAACAGCGAACAGTTCAGCGTGAGGACGACGAGGATTAATTTCAGAGATTTCATAACAGCGATCATTAAATTATTGAGGGGGCGAATTTAGATTAATGGAATGAAATGGATAATGCCTTAAAAAGCGGTGTATATATATAGGAGTGTTTCAACGGGAATTTCGGGAGAAAGCACTTGGACATGTCCACCTTTTATCCTTTACTAATAGTATTCATAGTAGCCTTTCCTGCCTCATCATCGGGAATAAAAGGGCATGGATTATTCCATTCCCTCCCTCGAAACCTCCCAAAAAGTCGCCATCAGGGTATCCAAAACCTACGAGAAATCCAAATTTCTGATAGGTCTGGGTCCAAGACCTATCAGAAATTTGGATTTCACGCAGGTTTTGAGTCCAAGACCTATCAGAAATTTGGATTTCGCATAGGTCTTGGACCCAAGACCTATGCGAAATCCAAAAATCAGATAGGTTAGGAATGTCCAAAGTCCTAACTTTTAAGGGAAATAAAACCTCCCACAACGGGGAATTGCGTTTTTTGCAATAGAATTCCTAATTTTGCCACATCAAAATCTGATTTACGATGAAAAACCACGCCTCCCTCCTACTCCTCTTTTTATTAATTACTAATTTAATAACCGCCCAAACCGGAGCCAACGATATTCTCTATCAAAAAGGATTGAAGGCACGGGAAGATTATCAATATCAAGAGGGATTAGCCCTGTTCCAAATCCTCCTGAAAAGCGATTCCGCAAATGTGAATTACCTGGCACAAACGAGCTACTTTTTTTCTCGTGTAGGGCAACTGCAACCGACCAAAAATGGGGCTATGGAATACTATCATCGTGCCGAATATCTTGCCCACAAAGCCGTTGCCCAAGGTCCTGAATATCCTGAAAGTCATTACTCGCTTGCGCTGGCTTTAGGACGGATTAATGAACATGCGAGTACGAAGCAAAAAATCGCCAATGCCAAGGTGATTCGGACAGAATTGGATTTTTGTTTGAAATTAAACCCGAAGCACGATTTGGCATGGCACATTCTCGGCAGATGGCACGTAGAACTCGCATCGCTGAATGGAATTGAACGGTTAGCCGTCAATACTCTTTTTGGCGGAATGCCCCAAGGCGGCACGTTAAACGATGCCATTAAATGCTTCACCAAAGCGATTGATTTAAACCCGAAATATATGATTCATCAGTACGAATTAGCCCATACTTATTCCCTCCGCGATGGCAAAGGCGATAAGGAATTAGCCATTTCTACCCTGAAATCAGCCCTCTTATTACCCAATATCGCCCCCGATGATGCAGCTACGAGGAAGCATTGCGAGGAATTGCTGAAAAAATTGGAATGATGGAGTTCTTCATTAAGAAATCATTCAAAGAAACTACTTTTGCGGTATGATAAAAGATAAAAAAATGCTCAAAAAGACACTGTATGCCTTCCTCGGGATGGTTGTTTTATTCGCTATCGTCAAGCTCTTCAGCTTCTCTAAAACAGATGGTAAAGCGGAGCACCAACACACGTTTACCGACAATTATCACGTCTTCGCTTTGGATATTCCGAAGAACCTAAACTTCGCAGGCGAGAAAGTTCCGGTCGGCGATTTCGATGTGAGAGAACGGATAGACCGCGAACTTTCGATCAATGTCTATTGGCAAAGCCAAACCATGCTGATGATGAAGCGAGCCAACCGCTGGTTTCCCGTCATCGAACCGATTTTGAAGAAGAATAATGTGCCGGACGATTTTAAATACATCGCCCTCACCGAAAGTGGGCTGACAAATGTTGTTTCTCCCTCGAATGCGGTCGGGTTTTGGCAGTTTATCGAATCAACTGGCAAACTCTACGACCTGACCATCAACAGCGAGGTAGATGAACGCTACGATGTCGAAAAATCTACCGTTGCTGCCTGCAAATATTTCCTCGATGCTAAGAATAAATTAGGCGATTGGACTTTGGTTGCTGCATCTTACAATATGGGCGTAAACGGCATCATGGGGCAATTGCAAAAACAAAGGGTTACCTCCTATTACGACCTCCTTTTGAATGATGAAACCTTCCGATATATTGCCCGATTATTAGCGATAAAAGAGATTGTGGATAACCCCCTGAAGTATGGCTTCCATTTCCGCAAGTCAGACCTCTATCCGCCCCTGCCTACCCACAATATTACGGTAGATTCATCGGTTGCCAGCTTCGTAGATTTAGCAGAGAAAAACAAGACGACGTATAAGATGATCCGACTGCTCAATCCTTGGCTGCGACAGAGTTCTTTGAGCAACGGCTTCCACAAAAAATACCAGATAAAGATACTCCAGTCTGGCTTTGTTTATCCCGATGATGAAAACGATGCCTCCACCAATGGCAGCGGCAATGCTGCTAAGGATAGTATTAAATAATTTGAGGGAATCCTACTTAATTTAATTTAAAAGGAACCGTCATCACGAACTCCGGAATCCGAACCTCGAAGCGTTCGTGAGTAGAGAGATTCTCCATCAAATAAGTGCCGTGCATCTTCCCCATTTCAGACGACAGATTGCAGCCCGAAATATATTTATGCTCCTCTCCCGGAGCTATCACCGGCTGAAGCCCGACCACACCTTCACCCTCCACTTCGCTCGTCGTCCCGATAGAATCAAAAATAAACCAATGCCGCCTCAATAACTGAACTGTCGCGCCACTAAAATTCTGAATCGTAACCTGATATGCAAAGAAAAAATGCGACCGCGAAGGGTTCGATTGATTTGGCTGAAAGAGCGTTTCGACACTCACCTTAATTCCGTTTGTTACTTCTGCTATCATCTTCTTTTTTTTAATTCGGAGGCAAAATTATAAATAATATTTTGAATCAGAAAAAGGAAATGACAACCCTTATTCCCAAAAAGCAATTGCAAGCTGATATTTTGCAATTGCATCCTGATAAATTGCGATTGCATCCCGAAAATTTGCGATTGCATTTGGGAGATTTGCGATTGCATTCCAATAAAATGCAGTCGCAAATTTGGAATTTGCGACTGCAAACTGGCGAAATGTAGTTGCAAACTGACAGTTTGCAACTATATTTTGGTAATTTGCAACACCGCTTTCATAAGTAATGAATGTATAATGAGGTTTAATTATCAATACATTACGTCTAAAACGGGGAGAATTCTGAATAAACCGAGCCTAATTGGCAGCAACATTGCCGAGCCGGCGACTCCTCGATTTCAAATCCTTCAAAATGGATTCGGAAGAAAAATTCTAATGCCAGATTTTGTCATTACCAAAATATTTCCTAATTTTGTCCTCGCAAAATAATTATAAAGTTTCAAAACAAATTAAATTATATAAAAAATGAAAAATCAAAACATGGTAAAAACGGTTCTCTTCATGATGCTTGCCATCGGATTCAGCATGCAGGTAAATGCACAAGACTTAGTAAAATTTTATGAAGGCGGAAAAGCCGGTTACAAAGACAAAAGCGGCAAGGTAATCGTCCCGGCAAAGTACATTGCCGGCAGCGATTTCTTCGATGGTATGGCACTCGTTCTCGAAGGAAGGAAGCGTGGATTCATCAACGGGAAAGGCGAAGTGCAAATTCCTTTTGAATACGATGATGCATCCATCTTTGTAAAAGGTTTAGCGAAGGTTGGCAAAGCCGGAAAGTATGGTTATATCAACAAAGATAACAAAGTGGTCATCGAACTTCAATACGATTTCGCCGATGATTTTATTAACGGATTAGCGCGTGTCAGCAAAGGTGGCAAGTATGGTTTTATCAGCGTTGATGGTAAAGAAGCAATTGCTTTAAAATATTCCAATGCTCACAACTTTGCAGAAGGTGTTGCCGCTGTTAAAGAAGCCAAATGGGGCTTCATTAATGAAAAAGGAGTTTTCGTAATTTCTGCTGAATACGACGATGCCATTATTTTTTATCAGGGCAATGCCTTAGTAGCAAAGGGTAATGATCGCTTCTATATTGACCACAAAGGAAAGTTTATAAAAGAAGTTCCAAAGCATGATGAGGAAGAAGAAATGCAAGGCAAGAAAGCAGGGAAAAAGAATATGGAAAAAGAACACGAAAAAGATAAAGACAGAGATAAAGATCGGAAATAATCGTTTGCAAGAAATATTCATACAAAAGAGCAGGCATTGTCCTGCTTTTTTATTGGTACTAAACGAAGGGATATGGAAGGATTAATAACCAAGTCAACAGGGCGATATTATTTGGTTCGGAATAATGATGGCATGGTCGTGAACTGTACCCTCAAAGGTGCATACCGATTACAGGAAGCAGTATCTACAAACCCTCTGGCAGTGGGCGACCGGATAGAATTTGATTTTGAAGAAAATGAGCAAGTAGGTGTAATAAAATCGCTACTGGAACGCAAGAATTACATGATACGAAAAGCTATAAATCTATCGCATAAATCGCAGATAATTGCGGCAAATATAGACATGGCATATTTGGTGGTCTGTTTGTTTAATCCACGTACTTCTACCGGTTTTATAGATCGCTTTTTAGTCACTGCCGAGGCGTACAGGATACCGGTTACCCTAATTTTCAACAAGCGCGATTTATACAACGTAGAAGCTCTCGAAATTCAGGAAGAGTTGATGCAATTATATCAAGAAATCAGTTACGAATGTTTCTCGATTTCGGCTTACAATCCTGATGATGTAGCTAAAATAAAAGACCTGATGAGTGATCGAATCAATCTGTTTTCGGGGCATTCGGGAGTTGGAAAAACTACGCTTCTGAATGCCATTAATCCGACCTTAAATTTGAAGACAGCTTCCATCTCAAAGACTCATGCTAAGGGCGTTCATACCACTACGTTCGCGGAATTATTCGAGGTAGAGAAGGATACATTTATTGTGGATACTCCGGGTATTCGCGACTTCGGGATGTATGATTTGAAGAAGGAGGAAGTGAGCCATTATTTTCCTGAAATGTTAAAGATTTTAAATGGATGTAAGTTTCATAATTGCCTTCATCTGAATGAGCCGGAGTGTGTCGTGAAAGCCGCTGTGGAAGCGGGAATCATCTCTGCTTCACGGTATCATAATTACCTTTCTATTCTCGATGGAGAAGATATTTATAAGTAATCTTTAATTATGCGGGCAATCATTCAACGGGTAACAAAAGCAACTGTTGTTATTAATGAAAAAACGAAGGCTGAAATCGGTCTTGGTTTGCTTATTTTATTAGGCATTGAGGAGGCTGATACTATTGAGGACATCGAATGGCTTTCCGCTAAAATAGCGCATCTTCGCATCTTCAATGATGCGAATAATTTGATGAATCTATCCATCCAGGATGTCAATGGTGACATACTTGTCGTCAGCCAATTCACCCTTTTTGCGAGTACCAAAAAGGGTAATCGCCCATCATTTATCAATGCTGCCAAACCCGATATTGCAATCCCGATGTATGGATTATTTATCCAACATTTATCCAAAGAAACTGGTAAAGAAATTCATTGCGGCATCTTCGGTGCTGATATGAAAATCGGGTTAATTAATGACGGTCCGGTTACGATTTTTATTGATTCCAAGAATAGGGAATAAAGCCTTCGAATTTCAATCCCTCGTATCCCAAAAACAATCTTGATTTATATCAAAAGTGTTGATAATAAGTCTTGTAAACAATATTTACAGGCATATAGAATGATTTTTTATGCCTAAAGAATCATTCCATAGGGCTAAAGAATGCTTCTTCAGGCATATAGAATGGATTCTATATGCCATTAAAAAACCCTTTGACGGACGATCAAAGGGCTTTTTATTTCGTGGAAAGCGGGTTTGTAATACCTTATTTTTTCGATGATAAACATGAGGTCTGGCGCGAAGGTTATTTTCATCCCGAAGAACCGTTGAACCTTGCCAGTGTAATAAAATAAATTCCGCAGAATAATCCTTTTCCAATCCATTAAAAATGGCGAAGGATATTGATAATAATGTCCGGTCAATTCCTCCCAAACGGGTAGATGAATGGGGATTGGCAATATCATTTTTTTGATCTTGAAGCCGTTTTTCTCAAGCATTTTTTTCATCGTTTCGGGAGTGTAATGTGCCACATGTTCGTATGCATTGAAGATGTCGTAATTGAAATCTTTGCCTGTGTTTTTAGAGAGTTTGTATTTTAATAAATTGTAATTTCCGTTGGGTACTTTTACGCAGATTATGCCGTCGTCTTTCAAGACTTTGCTGGCTGCATTCAGGAGTTCTTTTGGATTATTCACATGCTCGAAAACATCAATCATCGTAATCACATCAATGCTTTTGGGTGCGAAATCAACCGACTCGAAGTAAGAAGTATGAATTTTTAAATAAAATTGTTCGGTCGCGATTTTGGATAACGAAGGCGACGGCTCAACGCCCACCACATCGAAGCCGTGGCGACGTGCCTTCCTAAGAAAGAAGCCCATGTTGGTACCGATATCCAAGAACTTTCCATGGTTTTTATGTTTCTTGATTTCGTTAATTTCAAATTCATAATTACGGTCGCGATGATGTGTCTTCAGCCCCTTAAATATCAAGCGAGCTTCGTCCATATACAGGCTTGCTTCACCATGATAATTCAATTCCGAACCGATGACACGCGGGTTGGCATAGATTAATTCGCAATCCTTGCATTTCACTACGCCGATATGCCCGCGTTCCTTGCAAATAGCATCGAATTGGTCGGAGCCACACAAAGGGCAAGGGCAGGATTGCACTTCGTTTAATTGGTAGAAATCCTTTTGCATTCCACCGTGAATTTTTTCGTTTTGATTGATTTTTAATTCCATAATATTTTAATATATATTGTTAAACTTTTTCGATTCATTGATGCCATGCGAGGGCTGTCGCGCTGCGCAGAGGGGAGATAACTACATTAGGTCTTAAAGCGATTGGTGTTGGATGATTCACGATGCAAAATTCGGCATATATTGAACATCTGCAACAACAGCATCGGCATATTTCCTAACAGGTAATTGTTAATGAAGATTGTATATTCGCCCTCTCAAATAATAAAGATTATATGTCAGAAAAGGTCAATTTAGATTTTAATAAAAACGAGGATCACAACAAACTTTCCATCTCTGCAATGAAAGGTAAATTGGATAAAATTTATCAGGGCGGAGGGAAAAAAGCTGCGGATAAACAACACGAAAAGGGCAAGTTATTAGCTCGTGAACGTATTGCATATTTGATAGATAAAGACAGTCGTACTGTGGAGATTGGTGCCTTTGCGGGTGATGGCATGTATGAGGAATATGGCGGTTGTCCTGGTGGTGGAGTTGTTACTGTTATCGGATATGTTTCTGGTCGGCAATGCCTGATTGTAGCCAATGATGCAACAGTCAAGGCGGGTGCCTGGTTTCCTATTACAGGCAAGAAAAATCTTCGTATCCAGGAGATAGCAATGGAGAATAAACTACCAATAATATATCTTGTGGATAGTGCCGGTGTCTTCCTCCCGATGCAAGATGAAATCTTCCCGGACAAAGAACATTTCGGCAGGATATTCCGCAATAATGCCATCATGTCGAGCATGGGCATCATCCAAATTGCTGCTATCATGGGAAGCTGTGTTGCAGGTGGGGCGTACCTTCCCATCATGTCGGACGAGGCGATGATAGTGGACAAGACAGGGAGTATTTTCCTTGCCGGTTCCTTCCTCGTGAAGGCTGCAATTGGTGAGGAGGTGGACAATGAAACCCTTGGTGGTGCTACAACTCATTGTGAAATATCCGGCGTAACTGACTACAAGCATCCAGATGATAAGTCGTGCCTTGATGCTATTCGCAATATATTCAGCAAGATAGGTGATTACCAAAAGGCTGGATTCGACAGGGTTGCAGCGATGCCTCCTATTAAAGATCCGAAAGAAATCTATGGTATAATACCTGTTGAAAGAGACAAGCCTTACGACATGGTTGAAATCATTCATCGCTTGGTGGATAACTCCGATTTCGAGGAGTATAAAGAACTCTATGGCAAGTCCATTCTCTGCGGCTTGGCAAGGATAGAGGGCTGGGCAGTGGGCATCGTAGCGAACCAGCGCAAGGTTGTGAAAAGTAAGAAGGGTGAGATGCAATTTGGTGGTGTTATATACTCCGATTCTGCGGATAAGGCTGCCCGCTTCATCATGAATTGCAATCAAAAGAAGATACCGCTTGTTTTCTTACAAGATGTTACGGGTTTTATGGTGGGTTCGAGGAGCGAGCAGGGAGGCATTATTAAGGATGGTGCCAAGATGGTAAATGCAGTGGCAAACAGTGTGGTTCCTAAGTTCACCATCATCATCGGGAACTCTTATGGGGCGGGCAATTACGCGATGTGTGGCAAGGCTTACGACCCTCGATTAATTGTGGGCTGGACCTCTGCAAATATCGCTGTGATGGGAGGCTCTCAAGCGGCTAAAGTATTGCTGCAGATAGAGGTGGCGACACTCAAGGCGAAGGGCATGGAAATCACTCCCGAAGACGAAGCTGCTTTATTAAAGAAAATCATTGACCGCTATACCGCCCAAACCTCGCCTTATTATGCTGCGGCACGTCTCTGGCTGGATGCAATCATTGACCCGCTCGATACCCGAAAAGTCATCTCCATGGGCATAGAAGCCGCCAACCACGCGCCAATCGAGAAGGCATTTAATGTGGGGATTTTGCAGACGTAGGGAACGGTTTAAGGTCTAAAGTTTAAGGTTTAAAGTTAGTGGATAATCTTGTATTCCTTTGGAATTTCAAATAAACTATCATCGATTTTCTCTTTTTCAATCTTAGTTGCTGTATATATTAAGGATCCCATTGATATTTCCATATTATATTCCATTGGGTACCCAACCAAATCATCAAAATAATCTTTAACAAAAAATGGCAATGTATCAAGAAAATCCTTTGTGTAATACACATAATATCTATTAGTATCATTTTCTACTTTGTATTCTGCTTTAAAGCATTTATAGCCACATATTATTTTTGACTCATCTAAATATTTAAATGTTTTTTTGGGAAGTTTCAATGATTCTCTTTCAGTAGAATGATAGCTTTCAACAACAGCAGTTTTCCTAACATCAGGTTCGATCATTGTCGTAATTTCAGATGTTGAATCATTATATAATAATGTAACTCTTAACTTACCATATTTTAATACATCCATTCTTTGTTTGCTATGTTTGAATCTAAAAATATTGTCTGTTGGAGCAGTTGAATCATTAACCTTCATTTTTAGAGCATATAGATCAGTAATCGAATACACAATTTTTCCTTCAGCCATTTTCTTCGGAGCATTTCTAACCTTGCATCCAACAACAAGCATCAAAAAAAGAGTACCTATAAATAGGAGTGTTTTCATTGGGGATAATCGGAAATTAATTTTCATGGCGCAAAGGTAAGGAATCGGGGGATGAATGTGAAATACTTCGATTAAATGGAAATTTGGAGGTTATTAATAATGCTATGATATTCAATGATACATACAAACCTATTGAATCAAATAAAAACCCTTTCGAACCCAGACAAGTAACAATCGTAATCAAGCACATGCTTTCGTTCGATTGTTACTTAACAATCGCTATAATGCACATGCTTTCGTTCGATTGTTAAGTAACAATCGCTATAAAGCACATGCCTTACCTCGATTGTGAAGTAACAATCGCTATAAAGCATTTATTCTAATCCCTTCCCGAATTGGGGCAGGCTGGAATCCATTAAATATAACCCGAAGGCATGTTGGGGGCGGTGCCGATTCATGAAATTTATGCGACCTCCCACAAAGCGATTCGGGAGGATGGAAAGGATTCCTCGGGGCAGGAGTTTCGGGGAATGAAAAAGGGTTTGACAGGTATTACTAATGACTGCCGAGAACCACCGAAACTTTAGTTAGTTTTACCGCTCCGAATAATATACCAAGCGTTGAAAAATTTTTACTTTAATCACAGACATTCTATCTCCTTTTTGATGATCATGATCGTCATCGGAGGTATCTTTTCATTCGTAAAAATCAAGACTTCGTTATTCCCCGAAATCACGTTTCCGAAGATAAAAATCATTGTGGATAACGGGCAACAACCGGTCGAAAAAACCTTGGTCACGGTTACGAAACCCTTAGAGAACGCCATCAAACAGGTACACGATTTGAAGATGGTGCAGAGCGTTACCAGCCTCGGGGCAGTAGAGATCTCGGCATACATGGAATGGAACGCCAACATGGATTTGAGTCAGCAGATGATCGAATCGAAGATAGCAGAAATACGGAATGTATTGCCCGCGAACCTGGAGATTAATGTCATCAAGATGAACCCCTCGGCACTTGCCGTCATGGGCTATACTTTGGAGAGTTCGGTGAAGAGTCCTATTGAATTAAAAATGATCGCCACTAACGTCGTCAAACCCTTTCTGTCGCAGGTAGATGGCGTATCATCAGTGAAAGTTATTGGCGGCAAAACCAAGGAATATTGGGTACTGCCAGACATCCATAAAATGAGTGCCCTCTCCCTCACCCCCGATACGATTAATACCGTACTCGGGCAAACGAATTTCATTAATTCCAACGGTTATTCGACCGACTACAAACGGCTGTATCTGACCTTGACCGATGCAGGTATTTACAACAAAGAAGACCTCGAAAATGTCGTCATCAAGAACGACGGGAAGCGCGTCGTCAGGCTGAAAGACATCGCTTCCATCGAAATCCGAGAGCAGATAGAATACACTAAAATCAATGCCAACGGAAAGGAAGCCTTGCTGATAAACGTACTGAAGCAACCCGATGCCAACCTTCTGGAGGTATCAAAAGATATGGAAGAAAAGGTCGGAGAGCTGATGAAAATATTGCCGCCTAAAGTGGAATTAAAGCCGTATTATATCCAAGCCGACTTCGTGAATACGACTATCAGGAGTGTGTCAGATTCCTTATGGATAGGGCTGTTGCTTGCGATCGTAGTGTCTATTATTTTCTTGCGATCTTGGAAGGCAAGTGCTACAATCCTCTTCACCTTACCGCTTACTTTAGGGCTTACCTTGATACTGCTTTTTGCCTTCGGATATACCTTTAATATTATGACCCTCGGGGCACTCGCAGCAGCCATCGCCTTAATCATTGATGATGCCATCGTGGTAACGGAACAGATACATCGGACGCATGAAGAATATCCCCACGAACGGTCTTCGATATTGATTGTGCGCTCCATCAAATACCTGTTTCCGTCTATGGTCGGATCGTCCATTAGTACCATCGTTATTTTTGTTCCCTTCTTCCTGATGGGCGGCGTTGCCGGAGCGTATTTTAATGTCCTTACCAACACGATGATTATTACCCTGGTATGCTCCTTCTTCGTAACGTGGATAGGGCTTCCCGTGATCTACCTGTTGCTCTCCGGCAAAGAGAAAAGGGGCGGAGCCAACGAACGGATTCTTTCCGATAAATACATCGGAAAAACAGACGCTGACGCCGAACATTTAAGTACGAATGGATGGATTTCGTTCTTCATCAACAAGCCTTTGATCAGTCTTCTTTTTATAGGAGGATTAATCTTTTCGGTGTATCTAATTTATCCAAAGTTAGCGACCGGATTCCTGCCCGATATGGATGAAGGTACGATTGTTTTAGACTATAAATCGCCTCCCGGAACGTCATTAGAAGAGACTGACAGGATGCTCCGCGAAGTAGAAACCATGTTGGTGAAAGTCCCGGAAGTAGAGGCATACTCACGCCGTACAGGTACCGAGATGGGCTTCTTTCTCACCGAACCGAACAAGGGCGATTATCTTATTCAACTGAAAAAAAACCGAAAGAAAACGACCGAGCAAGTGATAGACGATATTCGCCAACAAATTACCGCGACACAGCCTGCATTAAAGATAGAATTCGGACAGATTATCGGGGATATGCTTGGCGATTTGATGGGTTCTCCGCAGCCTATTGAGATAAAGATTTTTGGTCCGCATCAAGAGGAATTAAATGCCCTCGCAATGAAAACGGAAGCCATCGTGGACAGCACCAAAGGCACGGCAGACGTGAATAATGGCATCACTATCGCAGGTCCTTATGTGAATGTGAAGCCCGACTTCGCGAGGCTCGGACAATACAACATTACACCTACTAACTTTCAGATGCAATTGCAAACACAACTCGAAGGAAACGTAATAGGAAGCATCTTGGAGAACCAACAATTAACCAACATCCGAATGGTCTATCCGAATAGCAAGGAAAATGCCATTAAAGACCTGAAACATCAGTTCATATTCATCCCGGGTGGCAAGCTAAAACCGTTTACCGAGTTTGCAGATTACGAAATTAAACCAGGAGTGGCAGAGATTAAAAGAGAAAATTTGGAGAGCATGGTAGCAGTTACTTCCCGCCTTAACAATCGCGACCTCGGCAGCGTAATAAAAGACTTGAAACAGCAAGTAACCGACAGCGTTCATCTGCCTCCCGGATACCATATTACTTATGGCGGCGCGGTTGCCCAGCAAGAAAAATCGTTTGAAGAACTACTCTATATTTTAATCGCGGCAAGCCTATTAGTATTCGCGGTGATCATCTTCCTTTTCAGGGATTATAAAGTGGCGTTACTTATCTTCATCATCGCCTTACTGGGCACTGCCGGTAGCATCGTAGCACTCTTCATCACGAATACGCCATTGAATGTTGGGAGCTATACAGGCATCATTATGATTGTAGGAATCATCGCAGAAAACGCCATCTTCACCTTCCAACAATTCATGACCACGAGGAAACGAATCCGTTCTGAATTCAAGACGCAGCAAGCCATTGTCTATGCCATCTCTGTCAGGCTAAGACCGAAGCTAATGACCGCCATCGGAGCTATTATTGCTTTACTTCCTTTGGCATTAGGTATCGGTACGGGGGCACAGTTACATCAGCCTTTAGCAATCGCGGTGATAGGCGGATTAATCCTTGCGTTACCCTTACTGCTGATCGTTTTTCCTACGCTGCTGAAATTGGTTTATAGGAAATAGGATGCTTTGCCAAAAGGTATAGGTAGTACTTGTCAGCCACAAATTTAAAATTAAAAGAAAAAAAATTACACAGACGAAAACTCCTAATGGATTTCTCTGCTGTCATGTTTTAATCCTTGAAAAGGGTAATTGAGGGGATTATTCCTCGAAAATGCCATCAAAAGGGTTGATCAAACCCTAATTCATCTCGGTTCAGTTGAACGATGAGAAATGAATCAAACGTCATTTAATTAATGCGTACTTTTGCCGCTGAATAAAAAATTAATGATATGGAAGAAGAAGTGTTTACTGCCGAGGAAAAAGAGTTGTTGGAGTTGATAGATTACGCTCTCGATCTTTACAGAGGGATGGTGTTTGACGAAGAGGCGGAGAATGAAAAATTAAAATTATTTAATGAGAATAGCGAACAGTTGAAAAAACAAATAATAAGTTTTGCGAATGGTTGATACGAATCCTTGCTGAAAGACAAAGCAAAGGAGGAAAGAAAGCTGAAGGATTATTATAAAGATACCTGTGTGTATTGTAAGTATTCCGCCACCTTCCAGCCTTTGCGAGCAGAAAAGGGACAAATGGATTTTACCTTTTATGTTTATAAATGCCCCCAATGCGAACGAGAATTTAGAGCTTTTTTACCATTTGCAATGCGCGAACAAGTAGTGGCATATAAATTTTTATTAGATGAATTCGTGAAGATGCAGGCAGCGGGGCATTTAACAAACGAAGAATCGGTGGGCTTTGCTGATCAGCTCGAAAAAATGGAAAAAGGATATGCAACTTCCTTGGAAATACTCCTCTCGTTTGACAAAGCAAAGGCGGAGATCAAAACAATAGAAGAAGAATATTCTTTACTAATAAAACGTGAAAAGAAAACGTATCAAGATATAGGAAATCAATCGGTGAAACCTCCTGCCCCAAATGAAATTAATTAAAATCAACCCATCCGCATCAGCTAAAAGCATTAAATAAAATCATATAAACCAGGACTCGAACAAGCTTGTGGGTTATGGGAATCATTTACCGGTAATTGTATAGCTTTGCCGCCATCAAATAATTTAATAATAGAATAAATGAAAACGTATTTTAAGATTTTAATAACCGTAATCGCCCTGTCAATCTCAACATCCATGATACAGGCACAAACCAAGCTGACGGAAGGTTCTGTAGTGTTCTCAATCACAATGACAGACAATGATCTCGACCCACAAATAGCCTCCATGATGCCGAAAGAAATGACGCTCACCTTTAAAGGCGACAAATCGAAAACCGATATGAAGATGGGCATGGGAACCATCATCGTTTTGTATGACGATAAAGCCAAGTTCGCTACCACATTGATGGATATGATGGGACAGAAAACGGCGATCAAGATTTCTGAAGCCGATATGGAAAAAGAAAAAGGCAAACAACCGAAAACAACCGTCAAAAACTTGGAAGAAACAAAGGTGATTTGTGGATATACATGCCATAAAGCAGAATTAACAATAGAGGGTGAAAAGGAAAAACAAATCGTTTATTATACCAAAGATATTGTGGCTAAAAATTCGCAAGCCCAAAAAGGCGGATTGAAGGGGCTTGACGGCTTCCCGATGGAATACGTAATCAGCATGCAGGGGATGGGTATGAAGATGACCGCAAAAACTGTCAGCAAAGACAAGCTCGAAGATGCCGTCTTCAAAATTCCTGAAGGATATAAGGAGATGACCATGGATGAAGCAAAAAAAATGGGCGGACATTGATAGTGCCAAGAATCAGAGTTTAGCGTTTAATAATTCCGAGGGCAACGAAGCCACAAATTGCACGGGTTAGAAATTTAATTCGTAAAATTTGTGGCTTAGTCATTTGATACCGTTGTTTTTATAATTTAGCGGCGTTAAGAAACATCGAAAATGCCAAAAAAGAATATGTTGCCAGAGGATAGTCCTTTCCTCGATCCAAAAGGAGAGCGGGATCAATCCAGCAATCCCGTCAAGCCGAAGAAAGGGGCAGGAAAGGGATTCGTAGCCTTCTTCCTCGATGAACGGACACATAAGGTGTTCGGGTTGGTGCTCTTGTTTTTCTCTGTCATATTAATGGTGTCGTTCGTATCCTTTATCTTCACCTGGAAAATTGATGATGATCTGTTCAGTCGGTCGTGGCAAGATATTTTCTCTTCAAGAACGCTACGTGCCGAGAACTGGTTAGGGAGAATAGGGGCAGTGCTTTCACATCAATTTATTAAGGATTGGTTTGGAGTCCCATCGTTTCTCATTGTATTTCTGCTGTTCATCACCGGCGTTCGTATTGTGATGGGTGTTGTAATATTCGATTTGGAAAAATCGTACGCCTATTCATTTTTCTTTTTGGTATGGGGATCCATAACATTCGCCTTTCTCGTGCGGAATCAGGAATATCTTTTTTTGGGAGGAGCATACGGATACGAGGTAAACCGATGGTTGGAAGGGGCTATAGGGATGGTCGGTGCAGGATTCGTATTGTTTTTTTCGTTCCTAATCTTTTTGGTCATAGCTTTTAATATCAGTTTTAAAATTCCTCAAAGAGTGAAGCTCGAACCTGCTTTCATGAATGATGGCATGGAAGATGTTATAGCAGCACCCATTACTAAAGTGAAGAAAGTACCTCTTCCTAAACAGAAGGATCTCGACATGGAAGTAGTAGGCGGCGAAGAAGATGAAAAGGAAGATGGCAAAGAAGAAGATGAAGAACATTCCATTACAGAAACCTTCATCAAGAAAGACAAGAATAAGAAAGTTGAACATGTTCCATTAGCCATAGAAACAGTAGCAGTAGAGAATGTGTTGTCCGAAGTGAAAGGCACTCGCAATACTATTGATACGCCTTATGACCCGACTCTTGAGTTGTCTAATTACATCTTCCCTACGATAGATTTACTGGAGAATTACGGCTCAAATAAAATACAAGTTAACAACGAAGAATTAGTCGAGAATAAGAACAAAATTGTCGAGACTCTGGGGCATTATGACATCCGAATTGATAAGATAAAAGCGACCGTCGGACCTACCATTACCTTGTATGAAATCGTTCCTGCGGCGGGTGTCCGGATAGCTAAGATTAAGAACTTGGAAGACGATATTGCCTTGAGTCTTTCTGCTCTGGGTATTCGAATCATAGCTCCTATTCCCGGTAAAGGAACCATCGGTATTGAAGTTCCGAATAGCAAGCCTGATACTGTTTCCATGCGCTCTATCATTGGCTCGGAGAAGTTCCAGAATTCTGATTATGATCTTCCTATTGGCCTTGGAAAAACTATCTCCAATGAAGTCTTTGTTGCCGATCTTGCCAAGATGCCTCACTTGCTGATGGCGGGTGCAACTGGTCAAGGAAAGTCTGTTGGGTTGAATGCTGTGTTGGTGTCATTATTATACAAAAAACATCCTTCTCAAATCAAGTTCGTTCTCGTTGATCCCAAGAAAGTAGAGCTTACTTTATTCAAGAAAATCGAACGTCATTTCCTTGCCAAACTTCCCGGTGATGATGAAGATGCAATCATCACAGATACCAAGAAAGTTATCAAAACATTGAACTCACTTTGCATCGAAATGGATCATCGTTATGACCTGTTGAAAGATGCGCAAGTGCGGAATATCAAAGAATATAATGCCAAGTTTATTCAAAGAAAATTAAACCCTAATGAAGGTCATCATTTCCTGCCATACATCATTTTGGTGATTGATGAATTCGCTGATTTAATCATGACTGCGGGTAAGGAAGTGGAGCTACCCATAGCTCGTCTTGCACAGTTGGCGCGGGCTATCGGCATCCATCTTATCATCGCCACACAGCGTCCGTCGGTGAATATTATTACCGGAACCATCAAAGCGAATTTCCCCGCCAGGATAGCGTTTCGGGTTACTTCCAAGATTGATTCGCGAACGATTCTTGATGCCGGAGGTGCCGATCAATTGGTCGGTCGAGGCGATATGTTATTGTCCACCGGTGCCGATTTGATTCGTATCCAATGCGCCTTTGTGGACACCCCCGAAGTCGAGAAAATAACCGACTTTATCGGCACGCAACATGGCTATCCCGATGCCTTCCGGCTCCCCGAAGTTTATGAGGAAGGCAAGGAAGGCGATGGCGATTTCAATGCCTCCGAAAAGGATTCCATGTTCGATGAAGCTGCTTATATTATTGTCCAGCATCAGCAAGGATCGGCATCCCTTCTCCAACGAAAATTAAAGCTCGGATACAACCGTGCCGGACGCATCATAGACCAATTGGAAAACGCAGGCATCATCGGTCCCTTCGAAGGCAGCAAAGCACGCGAAGTTTTGATAAAAGACCAGATGAGTTTGGATGACCATTTGAAGAAATACAAGTAGATTATTCACTTTAATCTTCATCCTTTTATTGTTGCTCCCCAGAAGTCGCAATCATAAAAGGATAAAATCATAAACTCATAGTAGGAATGAATCCTGAAAGCTGCCCTCCCGCACGTGCGGGATTTCATTCCTTGATACTAATTTAAGGATAAATTAGTATGGTGCAACCTTACAGAAGCAGGGGGCAGCTATCAGGATGCTTGGACAAAATTTGCAAAATCCTCTCAAGAATTTCTTGGTGCAGACGGAAATTCATTCCAATCCGAAACCGGATTGCGCCGACTCGAAACCGGATTGAGACAATCCGAAGCCGGAATGAGTCAATCCGAAACCGGAATGGGACAATCCGAACAGGAATGGAAGGAAATCCGAAACCGGAATGAGTCAATCCGAAACCAGATTGAGTCAATCCGAAACCGAGTTGACGCAATCCGAAACCGAGTTGACGCAATCCGAAACCGAGTTGACGCAATCCGAAATGGGTTTTTGGGGTGAGCAAAGCAGGTTATACGGGCAATATTGTCTTATAAATCATTACATTAGCTATTCTTTGAGAACCCAATTACACTATTACATTTCATAAGTAATAATTAAAATAGCTATAAAATGAGTACTAAAATTAAACCTTGGAACGAATTTACCGAATCGGAAAATTTGCATTATTAAAAAATCTGGACACAAAACTACCTGGCTACACAGGTCCTTTTCCAGAAATTACGAGCGGCGTGGGCGGTGTACCCGATACCATTTTCAGGAATGGCGATTCTTATTCCCAATAAAAATAGTAGTTTTGCTGCGATAAAAACAAGTATAATTAATACTAATACAATGAAAAAATCTTTAGGAATCTTAATCGTGGTAGGGTTGATGGGGTTGAATGGAATGGGGCAAACTATTGCAGATATTGACGGAAATATTTACAATACAGTTACTATTGGCTCGCAAATATGGACAAAAGAAAATTTGAGAACAACAAAATATTCTAATGGTATTCCAATTCATTATGAGGCTGTAGATTCAATTTGGGGTGGATTAACAATTTCTGCTTTCTGTACCTACCATAATGACACATCATATAGGCATGAGTATGGAAACCTTTATAATTTTTACGCAGTAATTGATTCCGACAAAGTTTGTCCGGCAGGGTGGCATGTTCCTTCTGACGGTGAGTGGAATATCCTTATTAATTACCTTGGAGGTGATTCAATTGCAGGAGGCAAAATGAGGGAAGCAGGACTCACACATTGGCCAACACCAAATGCAGGTGCAGACAATAGTAGTGGTTTAACTGTTCTTCCTGCAGGTTACAGATGGAGTAACTATGGATTTAATCCTGGTAAGTTTAATGCTCTTAATGGAAATGGTGCAATTTGGACTACAACAAATAATTCCGGTTCTACAGCAATAGCTAAATATTTTTACACAGGCGATGCCGGTGTTGCTTCTCTTAATTTCAGAAATAGTTACGGAATGAGTGTTCGATGTGTTTCAGATGTGCCAGCGGGCATTAATGAAACAAAAACCCAACAAAGAATTTCCATTTCCCCCAATCCCTTCTCAACTCAAACAACCCTCACCCTTCAAGGCACCTATCATAATCCTTCCTTATTCATCTACAACCTTCTCGGGCAAGAGGTAAGAAGCATACCCATAGGCACCAATACACAAATCACCATTCCCCGTGGCAACCTACCCGCTGGCATGTATTTCTATAAACTGATAGAAGATAATAAAGAGGTTTTAGGCATCGGAAAAATAATTGCAGAGTAATTTAGTTAAAAAGAAAAAATGAGGAATATGAAATTAGGAATAGTTGTAATGCTGCTTTTATTAAGCTCTGGAATCTTCGCGCAGAGCGATAAGGTTTCACAAGATATTTTGAAGGGATTGAGCGATAAGTATAAGTCATTCACCAGCATCAATGCGGAGTTCACCTACACTATCGAGAATGCACAGGACAAGACGAATGATAAGCAAACAGGCAAGGTTTTCTTGAAAGGAACGAAGTATAAATTGTTAGTTGCGGGGCAGGAAGTTTATTGCGATGGAACGACTGTTTGGACTTATTTAAAGGATTCCAAAGAGGTTCAAATCACTGATCCCAACACGAAAGCGGATGCCATCACTCCTGCGAATATTTTCACAATGTATGACAAAGGATATCAAAGTAAATTCGTGGAAGAGAAGATGGAGAATGGAAAATCAGTTCAGGTGATAGACCTCACACCATTAGACAAGAAGAAGAAATTCTTCAAGATACGCTTGACGATTAACAAGGTGGAGAAGACCATCCTGAACAGCAAAATATTCGATAAGAACGGAAACAAAATTACATACACGATAGATAAATTTATTACCAATACTCCTCTTGAAGATTCGATGTTCACCTTCGTTGCGAAAAATTTTCCAGGTATCGAAATCATTGATCTGCGGGACAAGTAGGTGATTAATTAAAATCTAATGGCATTAATAAAATCAGTAAAAGGCGCAACTCCTATCTTCGGAAAGAATTGTTTTCTTGCAGAGAATTCTACTATTGTTGGAGAGGTGATTATGGGGGATGATTGCAGCGTTTGGTTTAATGCCGTGGTTCGTGGCGATGTCAATTCCATAACCATCGGCAACAAGGTGAATATCCAAGATGGAGCCGTTATTCATTGCACTTATCAGAAGGCGAAAACCACTATCGGCAATAATGTTTCTATCGGGCATAATGCCATTGTTCATGGCTGTACTTTGATGGATAATGTGCTGGTCGGGATGGGTACTATCGTCATGGATAATTGTCTGGTAGAATCCAATTGCATCATAGCGGCAGGCGCGGTGGTTCTTGAAAATACACGTATCGAATCAGGCAGTATCTATGCAGGCGTTCCTGCGAAGAAAGTCAAAGAATTAAGCATCGAGCAAACCAAAGAATTAATCGAACGCATCGCGAATAATTATCTTATGTATTCGGATTGGTTTCGGTAATAGATACTTCTACTGTAAAGTTCCGAGATACGTCTGGAGGTCTTTATAAGTCGTTTCTTGCAAGTCTAAAGTTTCTTTCCCATTGGCAGAAATTGTAATCTCTTTTGCACAATAAGCTGGCACATCATTGCGGTAACAATAGCTCACGATATATGCTTTTTGCCCGATAGGAAGATTATTAAATTGAACCGTTCGTCCATCAATATACGTTCCGGAGATGACGGAATTCATATCCTTCAAAACCAACCGTACCTCTTGCCGATAAGCACTATCAACAGCCACAGTTAGCGTTCCGGTATTTTGTCCTTCCACTGTTGTTCCGCAATTATACCAACCTGTTTTCAGGATTTTAAAAGCATAAACCAATTGGTTGGCAGCGGTATTTTGAATCTCGCTTTCTTGCCACGAAATAGTCCCTCCTCTTTCAAATCCATCATACAATTTCATGCCGCTGACATACTTCTTGGCAGGAAATTTTATGGTAATCGAATTGGGGGGAGAGAGCACCACCGTTCTGTTATTACAAGTAGCGGAGATATTCAGGATGCCGCCTGTTTGTAGGGCTTTACCTTTGTTCATGGTATTCATATCTGCCAATAGAATATCCGATTTCTTATAAAATTCTAAGAAACAAATATTAATATCATTCTCTGCCAGCTCGCCGGTTTCATAAACAAAACAATAGCGAGGAATGGAAATAATCGTCCCCTCATAGCTCGTCAGATTACTCACATTATTCGGGTTCACGATGAAGCAATTCGGCTTCTTGGGATATTCCTGATTGAGCCTTTTATACCAATACACTATCTTAGCCTTGGGCGGAGCCTTCTTCAAATGCAATTCGTAGTTAAATACCTCCTTCGTTTTATCGCTGTTAGCCCCAATATTCTGATTATTTTTATCCTTAACTAGCCTCGTCATATCCTTCTCCTTCACGCCCTTTGCCATCAGATAATCATACGCTGTTTTCATCCTTGCCTCGCCCAATTGGTTATTGATAAGCGGCGATTTACTCTTATCCATTTCCCCGATGATCCCGATAAGCACCTGCCGACCCTCGGGGAGATTATAATAAATAGTATCCAATAATTGCTGCACGGTAGCAGACAATTCGGCATTGTCATTACCAAAATAAATGTTGTGTTTCGGAACTTCCTGCCCATTCACGAAGGAAGTAACAAACAGCAGGCAGAGAATTGGAATCAATTGCTTCAATCTCATCATAGAATTTTTGCGTTTTTAGGTTCAGAATTTGTTTTGCAGATTTGGGACGGCAAAGATACTAATTCGGTGCTTCATCGCAAAAAGTCGCAATAGCAAGACAATGAATGTATGTATCTGAAAGGTTTTTCTCGTTTCAGATTTTGAATGATATTTATTAAACCTGAAAGGAGAAAAACCTTTCAGGTGTTAGGTACATTATATTATTAAGCTGATAAAATTCGAGCTGGAGCTGAAAATACTCAGTTTCGTTGTGTTAGATTCAAAGTCTGTCGCGACCGACTTTGAACCTGTCGCCTCGGACTGGCGTTTCGTTCCAATGAAACCGAGGTTCGATACCGAAGGTCCGAGGTTTCAGACGAAGAAACGGCACTTCGTTGCCTTGGAAACTATTTTCACTGGAACGAAACCCAGGTCTGCGGGTACAAACCCAAAGTCTGTCGCGACAGACTTGAAACGTACTCGACGGTTTCTGGCATCGTCGCGACGAAACCTGTTTTCGTTCCAATGAAAACCATTTCTGACGGAACAAACCCGAAGTTCGAGGAATTTCCGGAAACCGGTTTTGGAATGAATAAAATTTTTAGAAAGTGGTCTATTAAATTCCGACGAGGCGGGCGTAAGCTGCGGGGACTTTATATCCTTTGGCGCGGGCTGTTTTGGCATCGTTTTGGGCATCTTGCATTCTTCCGAGGGCGTTGTAAGAATAGGAGCGATTGAGGTAATAAACGCCTTGCTGGGTGAGTTCGATTGCCTTCGTGATTGGCTCGAGGGAGAGGTCGTATTTCTTTAGATATTGATAGCAAACGCCTACCGAGTTGTAGATGTCGCCATTCTTGGGTTCGTAGGAAAGGAACTTGGTGAAGTCTTTAATAGCTTCTTCGTAATGCCCCATATTCATCAATGTTACGCCTCTGTTTTTGTACGACGGTTTGTAAGTCGGGTCGAGTAGGAGAGCCTTATTGAGGTCTGCCATGCCGAGTTCGGATTTACCTTCTCGGGCATATAATGCGCCACGATTATCGTAAGTCGGGGCATAGTCGGGCTTGATAGAAAGGCTGGTATTATAATCTCGGAAAGCGAGGCTGTCCTCGTTCATATCGAAGTATATGTTTCCGCGGTTGAAGAAGCCTTCGTAGGCTTGTTTATTCATTTTGAGGGCGGCATTATACATCTTCAGGGCATCATCTCTTTTGCCAGCTTTGCGCAATTCTATGGCGCGGTTTATTAATGCTGTTGCGCTGGGGTGGGAGTTGACGGCATTGTTCCATAATGTTTCGTTGCTGTGCCATGTTTCCGCTTGGTTGTACGACACGATGGTGAATAATATTCCGATACAAATAATGATTGCCGAGGGATTAAAAGAAAATGACTTAATCTTCCCTTTGCTGATAAATAATCCAAAAATAAAGAACAACCCGATGTACGGAATATAAGTATACCTATCGGCTATGACGGCACTTCCGACAATCTTGAATTGTAATATCAAAAGCAAATTAACAAGGAAAAAAGCGAAGCCAAAAGTTATTTCGCGGTACTTCTTCCAGGTCATAAAACAGAGGGCGGCAGTGGCGACAAAGAAGAGTGGAGAAAGAATATATGCCAAAGGTAACGATTCGTTGATGGCGGGGAATGGGTACAGCGGCGCGAGGTTGATCGGGGCTATCATCTTGACAAAATACATCATATATCCGAAGGAGGCGAAGAAGAGCCGTGTGCCGAGGCTCCACACGCTGGCTTTGTCAACGGCTCCGACTTGCGTTTGCCCATGTAATGCTAAAAAGATAAAGATGCCGGAGAATAAAATCATCGGAACTTTCTCCAATACAACCTTCACGGTGATTGCTCGTTGCTTATAAAAATCCAAGGTAAACAAAGCGATGGGGAAGATAATTGCAGCAGGTTTTGATGCCAGGGAAAGGATGAATAATCCAAGGACGAAAAGGTATCCTTCGCGTGAGATTTTATCCAAATATTTCAAATAATAAATCATGCCCAGGAGGAAGAAGCATCCGTACAATACATCCTTTCTTTCGGCTACCCAGGCGACCGACTCGACGTGCATCGGGTGAACGCCAAACAGCATCGCTACAGCAAAAGCAGCCACATTATTCCCCTTCGAGAGCATCAAAACAAATCTGAAAACCATGAACGTATTCAGCAGATGCAACATCAGATTCAGGATATGATAACTCGACGCATTATCGCCTGTCATCGCATAATTCATCGCCAAACTAATCATCGTTAACGGATGATAATTTCCCTGTACCGGCATCGTGAAGAAATCGTTGAAGTTGGCGAAGCTCCGGATCATCATATTATTGAAGACGTAATCGCCATCATCCCAGCTTACAAAATCGGCAGTGAAGGAGGGAATGTAGGCAATCAAGGTGAATAACAATGCCAGCCCAATCATCCAATAAGCGGTCGTATTGGCGGCTTGTTTCGGTTTAATTCGCGGCGCATTTTGCTTGCTTCCTTTCGGAAGATTTGTTGGTTTCTGCTGTTTCATATTAAATATTTGGCGGCAAAACTAAACAATAATTTGTTTTGATTTCTCCTATTTAATAACTTTTTCCTCCTTCCTCAGTCTAAATATCTCGATCTTCCGTCCAATGATCTCGATCTTCCGTCCAATGATCTCGATCTTCCGTCCAATGATCTCGATCTTCTGTCCAATGATCTCGATCTTCTGTCCAATGATCTCGATCTCCCGTCCAATGATCTCGATCTTCCGTCCAATGATCTCGATCTTCCGTCCAATGATCTCGATCTTCCGTCCAATGATCTCGATCTTCCGTCGGAAGATAGCGATCTTCTGTCGGAAGATCTCTCCGGCGGATTTGTTTTTCTCCTCCAATAACCCGATTCCCCGTTATAAACCCGATTTTTAGGGGAATTTCATGGAATCCAAAAAGAATTTGCTTGGCGCGATTTTGGGGAATAATTCCCATAATTCGATTAATTTGGAAGTTCAGAAACAGCCCATGAAGGATTATTTGGCATCCTTCATCCCACTTTAACCTTATTATTGTAATTTTGCGGGCTGAAACGAATATGCAAATATGTTATCAATAAATTATATAAGAGAGAATAAAGAGGAGGCTATCGAACGCCTCGCAGTAAAGAATTTTGATGCTCGGGAATTAATCGAACAGGCAATTTCAATTGATGAGGCGCGCCGCAAAACGCAGAATGAAATGGATACTTTGCTAAATGCTTCCAATCAATTGGCAAAGCAAATCGGTGATTTATTCAAGGCTGGAAAAGCTGCCGAAGCAAATGATTTGAAGAATAAAAGCGGCGCATTGAAAGAAGAAACCGCGACCTTGAAAAACCGCCTCGATGAATTGGAAAAGGAGCAGACAGATATCTTGATTAAGTTGCCTAACACTCCTCATAGTTCTGTTCCGAAAGGCAAGACTGCGAATGAAAATATCAATGTTTATGAATGGGGTGAAATTCCGGTGCTTGGCGCAGATGCAAAGCCTCATTGGGAATTGACTTCGCAGTACGATATTATAGATTTTGAATTGGGGAATAAGCTCACTGGTGCAGGTTTTCCAGTATATAAAGGCAAGGGTGCCAAGTTGCAACGGGCTTTGATTAATTTCTTTTTGGATAAGGCAACAGCGGTAGGTTATAAGGAGATTCAGCCACCTATTTTGGTGAATGAAGCAAGCGGTTTTGGCACCGGTCAATTGCCTGACAAGGAAGGTCAGATGTATCATGTCGGCATGGATAATTTATACCTCATTCCTACTGCCGAAGTGCCTGTCACGAACATCCTTCGCGATGTGATTTTGCGGGAGGATGAATTGCCTGTAAAGATGACTGCTTATACCCCATGTTTCCGTCGCGAAGCCGGCTCTTATGGCAAGGATGTGAGGGGCTTGAATCGCTTGCACCAATTTGATAAAGTGGAGATTGTTCAGGTGCAGCATCCCGACCGTTCTTATGATACTTTGGAGGAGATGAAGGAGCATGTTTCCGGTTTATTGAAAGCTCTTGAGTTGCCTTTCAGAATCCTTCGATTATGTGGTGGCGATATGAGTTTTGCATCCGCACTTACTTTTGATTTTGAGGTTTATTCTGCTGCCCAACAAAAGTGGTTGGAGGTTAGCTCCGTATCCAACTTTGAGACCTTCCAGGCGAATCGTTTGAAGCTGCGTTTCCGCGAGAAGGAAGGCAAGCCACAAGCCGCTCATACCTTGAATGGTAGTGCGCTTGCATTGCCAAGAATAGTTGCTGCTTTATTGGAGAATAATCAAACGGACCTGGGTATTAAAATACCGAAGGTTTTGATTCCATACACTGGCTTTGATTACATTGATTAAAACAAATCCTATTGGCAAACGTTAAAGGATATTGCAGAATAATTTATAGACAAAAATGAATAACTTTAATAAACTTTTATATCCATTTTTCATCATTCTTTTGGTGTTGATTTCAAATGCCAATAAAGCTCAAAGCACCGATGCACAAATGGCTTTGGAGTATATGCAGAATCATGATTTTGATAAAGCAGTGATACTTTATGAGAAGCTTTATAATAAGAATCCAGATCAGAATATTTATATCAATTATCTCTATTGCCTGGAGCAATTGCGAGACATGAATAATGCAGAAAAGCTGATTAAAAAGGAGATTAAACGAAACCCTGATAACCCTATGTATGTAGTTGATCTGGGATATTTATACAAGCAGCAAAACCAATCAGATAAGGCAAAGCAGCAATATGATAAAGCGATAAAATCATTAACGGCGAATCAAGGAATAATTGCTGTTACCGCAAGTGCTTTCCAACAAAAACGAGAGTTGGATTATGCTTTAGAAACCTATTTGCAAGGGAAGAAATTGATGAAAGGCGGATATGCTTTTCATTTTGAATTGGCAGAGATTTATTATCAGAAATCGGAGTTTCAAAAGATGCTGGATGAGTATCTTGATGCTGTTGGCGAGAGTGAAGTTTATCGGGCAAATGTTCAGAATATGTTACAGAGTAAACTTGCCACAAATGATGATAAAGGAGAGAAGAAAGATATGGTCAAAAATTCTCTTTTGAGAAGAATTCAGAAGGATGGCGATAAGGTTGTTTTTATTGAAATGCTGACTTGGTATTTCATTCAACAAAAAGAATTTGATGGAGCTTTGACGCAAGCAAAAGCATTGGATAAGCGCTTCAATGAAGAAGGTGGACGAGTGATGCAAATTGGTGATTTGGCAGCGTCTAATCAGGATTATGATGTTGCAATAAAAGCCTATCAATATGTCATTCAAAAGGGACCAACTTCCAATCAGTATGTTTTTGCAAGAGTTAATTTATTGAATACTTTGAGCAGTAAAATAACCAAGAATGATAACTATACACAAAAGGATTTAGCGGATCTTGAAAAAGATTATTTCACTGCCGTGAACGAGCTTGGTAAAACTACCGCAACAGCACCACTGCTTAAAGGACTTGCACACTTTGAAGCCTTCTATCTTAATAAAACAGATAGTGCCGAAAGCCTTTTACAGAATGTGATTTCAATGCAAGGATTGAGTCCACAATTCATCGGAGAATGCAAGTTGGAATTGGGAGATATTCTTTTGTTCAAGGGAGAAGACATTTGGGAGTCCACGTTGTTGTATTCGCAGGTTGATTTAGATTTCAAACATAGCCCGTTGGGGCAGGAGGCAAAGTTCAAAAATGCCAAGTGGTATTATTATAAAGGCGAGTTTGCATATTCCCAGGCGATGCTTGATATTCTCAAGGCAGCTACCTCTGATTTGATTTCAAATGATGCAATGGATTTGTCTTTACTGATCTCGGATAACATCGAAGATTCGGTGAATGCTCCATTGACTTTATACTCTCAAGCAGACCTTTTATTATACCAAAACAAAACCGATGAAGCCTGGGTGAGGATGGATACATTGGTGAAGCAATTTCCTTCCAGTACCTTGATTCCTTATGTAGATTATCAGAAGGCGAAAATCCTAAAACGAAGGAATAAACCTGCGGAGGCGATTACATACTTGCAGAATATTGTTGAAAAATATGCCGATGGTATCTTAGCGGACGATGCTTTGTATGATATGGCTGATTTATATGAAAACCGAATCAAAGATACCAAGAAAGCGATGGAATTATACCAGCAATTAATCATTAAATATCCTGCGAGTCTTTATACAACCGAAGCAAGGAAACGATTTAGAACACTACGCGGCGATACTCTTAATTAAAATGATTATATATAATATAACTATTAACATAGATGCTTCCGTTCATGATGAATGGTTGTTCTGGATGCGTGAAATTCACATTCCAGAGGTGATGAATACAAATCTTTTCATCGAAAATAGAATCTTAAAAGTCATTACTGAAGATGAATCGGAAGGATTTACATACTCCATTCAATATTCTTGTAAAAGCATGGATGATTATCTACAATATAAAACCGAATTCGCTCCTGATTTGCAAAAAAAACATACCGAAAGGTACCAAGATAAATTTGTTTCTTTCAGAACTTTACTCGAAATCATTTAACAAAGATACTATGCGTAAAATTTCTCTTATCATTGCCTTTATTTTATTAAGCATTACCTCGGCAATGCAGGCACAAACCGCTACCAGTCTTATAAGTCAGATGCTGGATGCTATACATAATTTCAAATCGGGTAGATATATCCTCAATAAGATTGAAAGGATGGATGGAAAGATGTACACTGCCGAGATGATTATTAAATTACAGACCAATCCCCTGAAAGTCTATTCCTATAATGTGAATCCTGACCCGGGAGCGGAAGCCCTTTTCCTGTATGGTAGTAACAATAATGATATTTTGGTTCGACCGAACAAATTTCCCTATGTAAATCTTAATTTAAGTCCTTTTAATTCCTTGGTTCGAAAGAACCACCATCATACAATCTATGAAATAGGCTTTGGATACATTGGCGCGATCATTTCTTATAATATATTAAACCGAAAGGAGGACTTCTATGCCGGACTTACCTACGATGGTGAGGTGGATTGGAAAGGAAAGAAATATTTTAAGATTACAATTGATAATAAAGATTTTGCCTTTATAGATTATAAAGTAGAAAAAGGTGAAAATCTATACACCATCGGCAAGAAATTCATGGTAGCAGATTATATGATCTTATCAAATAATAAAAATATCAGTGATTACGACGATATAAAGGCTGGGCAGACCATAAAAATCCCTAATTGTTTCGCAAAAAAGATAGAGTTCTATCTGGACAAAGACACCTACCTGCCCGTGATAGAGGTTATATACGACCATAAAGGTCTTTTTGCCCAATACGAGTTTAATTCTCTCCTATTAAATGTGGTAATCAAGCCCGAAGAATTCACGCCGAAGTATAAAGATTATAAGTTCTAAATCTTTTGAATCGCGCCCCGCTAAAACCTAAGAAATTTCTCGGTCAACACTTCTTAAACGACGAAGATATTGCCCAAGAAATCGTACAATTATTCCTAAATCTAAATCCTTGCAACGATGTTCTGGAGGTAGGCGGTGGGATGGGCGTACTTACCAAGCATTTATTCCCGAAAAACGACCTCCACCTGAAAGTGATGGATGTAGATACCAATGCCATCAGCTACCTCCAAGAACTATTCCCGGACATCGCCGAAAACATCATCCTCGGCGATGTACTAAAGATGCAACCCGACCATTTTTTTCAGGACTCTTTCGCAATAATCGGCAACTTTCCGTACAATATCTCCTCCCAAATCCTTTTTAAGGTTCTGGAACATAAAGAAAAGATACCCTACCTCGTCGGGATGTTCCAAAAAGAAGTTGGAGACCGTATCGCCGCCCCTCCAGGTTCACGAACGTATGGTATTTTAAGCGTCTTTATGCAGGCATATTACGACATCGAAACCCTGATGATCGTAGAAAAAGAATCATTCAATCCGCCGCCACAGGTACGCTCCGTAGTTCTTCGTTTTACCAAGAGAAATGAAAACATATTATCCTGCAACGAAACATTATTCTTCAAGGTAGTAAAAACTGCTTTCAACCAACGGAGGAAGACTTTGAGGAATGCCCTGAAAAACCTGATTAATTCACCCAATCCCACCCTACCCTACCTCGATTTGCGCGCCGAACGATTGTCATGGCAACAATTTCAAGAATTAACCATCCTAATCGAGAAACTACACCACCAAGATTAGCCATTTTGCCTTCCTCTGGTCGGAATTTGTAATCCCGACCCCACTTTAAACTTTAAACCTTAAACCCTTATGGCGCGTCCCCTGCCGCCGCCCACCAAAGACCCCACCAAAGGCAGCAGCGGTCGGGCTGTTCGGGGGTTCCGTTCCCGCCCTCCCACTCAAAAGACCCCACCAAAAGGCGGTAACCGTACCGCCCCTACCATCCCTCGCGCTGTCGAACGACCCAGTCCCCAAAAAACCAATATCCTGCCGATGATTCAGGATATCCTCTGACCGTTTCGGGATATCGTGGAATTTTTTCAGGATATCCCCAAAAAATTCCACGATATCCCCACACCATAAATTATATCCCCTCGCCGCCACAGCATATCCCCAAACCGCCACAAGATATCCCGTTGCCGCCACCTGATATCCCCACGCCGCTACGCGATATTCTCACGGAGATTCAGGATAACAAATATCGCCCACGGGATACCGTGGAATTTTTTCAGGATATCCCCAAAAAATTCCACGACATCCCGAAATGATCATTTCATATCAAAAAAAGGTTTCCATAACACACCTCCTTCATAATTATAATCCGAAAGAACGACCCTCCTTTATAATAGGCAAAAAAAAACCAAGCCTATAAAATGCAAAAAGCCTCTCCCGAGGGAAAGGCTTTTTGGAAAATTATTTCCCTGAATTACTTTACGATGTCGTCGCCTCTTTGCGATTTATCAAAATCAAGCACAATTGGAGTCGCAATACAAATAGAAGAATACGTACCTACTATTACTCCTATTAATAAAGCAAAAGAAAAACCGCGAATAACCGATCCACCAAAAATAAAGATAGAAAGAAGAACAAAGAAAATCGTCAACGAAGTATTGATCGTCCGGCTCAAGGTCGCATTCAACGCCTGATTCAGCACCGGTCCAATTTCCTGTTTCTTATGCGTCGAAAGATATTCCCTCAACCTATCGAATACCACCACCGTATCCGTAATCGAATACCCCATAACCGTCAATACCGCCGCGATAAACGCTTGATCCACCTCCAAAGAGAAAGGTAAGATGCCATTAAATATAGAGAATAAACTTAATACAATCACCACATCATGGAACAGCGAAACGACCGCCCCAAGCGAGAATTGCCACTTCTTGAATCGGATAAGGATGTAAAAGAAAACGACCACGAGGGAGAAAAATATAGCCCACACCGCCGATATTTTTATGTCATTCGCGATGGTAGGACCTACCTTCTGCGAGCTTCGTATTTCGTGGCTGTTGCCAGCTAACTTATCCAAGCCATCGTTTAATTTCTTTTCGATTAAGCTGTCAGTCGTCGGGTTATTCACATCAATCAAATAAGTGGTCGTAATCTTCACCTCGTTGTTCGATCCGAACGTCTTCACCTCGGGCGCAGCCCCGAAAGCAGGGGTTAATACATCAATCACTTTCTCGGTAGTTACCGGCTGTTTGAATTGAACTTGATAAGTATGTCCGCCTTTAAAATCCACGCCAAAATTGAAGCCCTTAACAGCGATGGAAATAATTCCGAGTACCAAGATAGTTCCTGAAATAATGTAATAATATTTACGAGCACCGATGAAATCAATATTGATATTCTTGAACGCACCTTCAGAGAATTTAGAAGCGAATTTGATGGCTTTGTTTTTGGCTAATCTCCACTCGAAAATAAAACGGGTGATGAAAATAGCAGAGAACAAAGAAGTCAAGATACCGATAACCAGCGTGGTCGCAAATCCTTGTATTGGACCAGAACCGAATGAATAAAGAATAATTCCGATCAAGAGGGTTGTTACGTTGGAGTCAATGATGGAAGAATACGCCATTTTATACCCATCCGTGATGGCGAGTCGCAATCCTTTTCCATTCGCAATTTCCTCTCGAATCCGTTCGTAGATAAGTACGTTCGCATCAACCGACATACCGATGGTTAATACGATACCGGCAATACCAGGAAGAGTAAGCACCGCACCCAGCGAGGCAAGTACCCCAAAGATGAAAAAGATATTTGCAAACAAAGCAATATCAGCAACCATTCCCGCAGTACTGTAATACAATGCCATGAATATAAGGACTAAAATCAAGGCGATGATGAAGGATAACAACCCTGCATTGATCGCTTCTTGTCCAAGAGATGGACCGACAACGGCTTCTTCAACAATCTTCGCGGGAGCAGGGAGTTTACCGGCTTTGAGGATGTTCGCTAAATCTTTCGCTTCATTCACCTCGAAGCTACCGGTGATGGAAGTACGACCATTCGGAATTTCATTAATAACATTCGGATACGAATAAACATTATCATCCAACACAATCGCGATAGAACGATGCGGCTCTACGGCAGCGCATTCAGCGGTCATTCTTCTCCAGATATTGGCTCCGTCAGGATTCATTTCCATCGTGATTTCGGGACGGTGATCCATCTGACCAAAGTCTTGGGCAGCATCAATGATCGCATCCCCTTCTAACTTCGCTTTGTTCTCTCTGCCATTGCCCGGAATGCGGATCGCGATTAATTCAAGGATATTCTTATCCTTAAACCTAGATGGCTTCACCGTCCATAAGAACTTACATTCGACAGGGAACAACGCCTTGATTTGCGGCATGGTTAAATAAGAATTTACCTTTGCGGTATCCTTAATTAAGCAAGAACCCATGATAGGTGCTTTCTCCATTGCCTTGGCTTCTTCATTGGTCTTTGGTGGAATATTAAATAACAATGCAAACAATGGATTCTTCTTGGCGGCATCAGCGGCTTTAAAGGCATTGCTTCCGGTATCTAATTTATTTCCTCCGGTATCTGTCTTTCCAAGTGAGGATGCAAGCGATGTACAATCTTTCGCAGCGGCAGTTGATGGCTTATGTCCACCACCGGTAGTATCTTTTATTGCAGATGCAACAGAAGGTTTATGTCCACCACCAGTAGTATCTTTTATTGCAATGGCAGAAGTATCTTTGGCAGTGGTATCACTTGTAGGGTCTATGATGCTTCGCAATGCGGCATCTGCCTTTGTTAAGGCTGGATAGATTTCTTTTAAATTAAAAGTCTCCCAGAATTCCAACTTAGCGGTTCCTTGAAGCAGTTTACGAACACGATCCTTATCCTTCACCCCAGGTAATTCCACGAGTATCCGTCCTGAACCGGAAAGTTTCTGAATGTTGGGCTGCGTAACGCCGAACTTATCTATACGAGTCCGAAGAATCTTATAGGTAGATTCAAAAGCATCGTCGGCTTCTTTCTTGATAATCTTCAAGACCTCTTCGTTCGTGGAATTCAACGAAACTTTATCTTGCAGTGCCGCATTCGAGAAGATGGCAGACAACCGTGCATGGGCATCGAGCTTCTGAAATTCTTCTCCGAAGATGGTTACAAAATCTTTCTGACTGGATTTTTCTTTATCCAAGGCATTGCTCAAGGCTTTATTGAAGGTAGGGTCGGGGCTGTTGTTGGATAAAGCACGGATAATCTCTGGAATGGAAACTTCCAGGGTTACGTTCATCCCTCCCTTTAAATCCAGACCGAGATTAATTTCCCGTTCCTTACACTCGCTGTAGGTGTACTTCTGGATAAACATGTTATACACCGCCTCGCTCTTCATCGAATCGAGGTACCTGTGTTCAGCCGATGAGTCGCCTTTGGCAAAATCTTTTGCGCGGTTCTCAATCTGGTGTGTTTTCCAGGTGAATGATAATTGATACAAACAAACAATGGCGAATGCTATTGCGATAAATCTAATGGCTCCTTTACTCTGCATTTTTTGGTTTTTTATTATTGTTTAAACTATGATTTTTTTTTCAAGCCCGCAAATATAGAATTTCAAAAGTATATTACACAATTTTTTTGCAATATTTCTTTCGGGCAAGGGGATATAAAACGGCAATTAACCCCCATTCAATGTCATTTTCTCTACTTCTTGTTGATAAAGAAAGGTCATGGTAAGTAATATACTGAACAGATTACAGGCTAATGTTTCAGGGAAAAATTTTTGATTCATGAATATAAAGTTCCAGTTTCGCTTCGATAGATTTCAACATCAAGGTCTGCCCGATACGGAATATCTCTTTTTGATAATCGGTGCTGCCATTTGGAGAGGGATGGTCAAGAATATCTTGTTGTTCCCATTCCAATCTGTCCAAGATTTTTTGTTTCTGAATCCATTCGATTTCGCCGTACGTGCTTTTAAAACAATAATCTACCATAAAGCCAAAAGTCCAACTGATTTCCAATTGCAAATCGGTTTTCATAACCTGTTTAACAGAACTTAACAAGAGAGCGATGTCGCCTTGCCGAGCAATTAAATCATCCAGTTTGTCTGAAAGTTGATTAGGGCTTAATTTAAAGAAAAAATCTTCGGCAAAATCTATCGTATCCTGATCTATCGTTTTCATAAGGCGGCAAAGATATATAATAAGGAGTGGGTTTCGGGGAATAACATTGTTTAATTTCTTGGAATAAGAGAATCGGGAGTTCAAAAAAGGGACTCCCGAGTTCAAAAAAGAGACTCCCGAGTTCAAAAAAGAGACTCCCGAGTTCAAAAAAGAGACTCCCGAGTTCAAAAAAG
>CAIMUP010000034.1 GCA_903844645.1 uncultured Bacteroidota bacterium | reverse complement strand
GTTCATTCTTGAGCTGGACGAGTTCATTCTTGGGCTGGACGAGTTCATTCTTGGGCTGGACGAGTTCATTCTTGGGCTGGACGAGTTCATTCTTGAGCTGGACGAGTTCATTCTTGAGCTGGACGAGTTCATTCTTGGGCTGGACGAGTTCATTCCTGACAGGAACGAGTTCATTCTTGAGCTGGACGAGTTCATTCGTGGGCTGGACGAGTTCATTCCTGATAAAAAGGAATTCAATAACCTGAACTCCCCAAAAAGCCATCCTGAAGTGCATCAACTTATCCTTTTATGACATTCCCCTTTTAGGGAATGCAATAAAAGGAGTATCCCATTTAAGGATATTAGAATTCCAAATCGAACCTTTACTGGCGAAGGAAATAGGGTTTTATTTGCGGTTAATAAAAATTTGTGTAGATTTGCGCCCTTAATCATAAAAAATATTACGATGGCAAAAGGTAAAGACAACAGAATTCAGGTTATCATGGAATGCACCGAACACAAGGCAAGTGGGCTTCCGGGGACTTCGCGGTATATCACCACGAAGAACAAAAAAAACACCACCGCAAGGCTGGAGTTGAAGAAGTATAATAAGATTATGAAGAAAATGACGCTTCATAAGGAAATTAAATAAGGTATTAATAAGTTAAAGATTTAAAACATGGCAAAGAAAGTTGTAGCTACGCTGAAGACCGGTAAAGGGAAGGAATTCTCTCGGGTAATTAAGATGGTGAAATCGCCTAAGACGGGTGCATATTCATTCAAAGAAGAGGTCGTGCATAACGACCACGTGAAGGATTTTCTTAAAGATAAATAAGATTAATCTGCTTAACAAAATAAAGAGCTTCTTTCTATCCGGGAAGAGGCTTTTTTATTGGGATTAAGTGATAAATAAAGACGATGGGACTGTTTAATTTCTTCTCAAAAGATAAAAAGGAAAGCCTTGATAAAGGTCTCGAGAAGACCAAGGAAAGTTTGTTTTCTAAACTTGCGAAAGCTGTCGTAGGGAAGTCATCTGTTGATGATGATGTGCTGGATAATTTGGAGGAAGTGCTCGTTACTTCTGATGTCGGGGTGGGTACTACGCTGAAAATTATTAAACGCATCGAGGCACGGGTGGGGAGGGATAAATATCTCGGTACGTCGGAGTTGAATAAGGTTCTTAAAGAAGAAATTGCTGCTCTTTTATCGGAGAATAACACGGTTGATTTGGCGGAATTTAGTATTCCTGAAACTAATGGGATGCCTTATGTGATAATGGTGGTTGGCGTGAATGGTGTGGGGAAGACGACTACGATTGGGAAGCTCGCTTATCAGTTTAAATTGATGGGTAAGAAGGTGATGTTGGGGGCGGCTGATACATTCAGGGCTGCGGCTGTGGACCAGTTGATAATTTGGTCGAAGCGCGTGGACATTCCGATTGTGGAGAAGGGTATGAAGGCGGATCCTTCGGCAGTGGCTTACGATGCTTTGAAGGCTGCTAAGGAACAGGGGATGGATGTTGTGATTATTGATACTGCCGGTCGGCTTCATAACAAGCTTGATTTGATGAATGAGCTTAGTAAGATCAAGAGGGTGATGCAGAAGGTGATTCCTGATGCTCCCCATGAAGTGCTGCTGGTGCTGGATGCTTCAACGGGACAGAATGCGGTGGAGCAAGCGCGTGCTTTCACGAAGGCTACGGAGGTAACTGCTTTGGCATTGACCAAGTTGGATGGGACGGCGAAGGGCGGTGTGGTTATTGGGATTTCGGATGAGTTTAAGATACCTGTGAAGTATATCGGGGTGGGTGAAAAGATGGAGGACTTGCAGGTTTTTAATAAATATGAGTTTGTTGATTCGTTTTTTAATCAATAATACTCCCTCCTTAAAGCTGGGAAAAGGGCTTATCAAATAGATTTTCTTTAAAAACAGGGTTTTAGCGGTTGGAGCCAGTGTGGGAGCGGGTTTCGGGAGGGTGAAAAGGGGCATGATTTGCTCGTAAGTAAGCATAATTTGTCTATCAGTAGGCATAATTTGCTTATGAGTAAGGATAATTTGTCTATCAGTAAGGATTGGAGGTCTATATGTTGGGATAATTTGTCTATCAGTAAGGATAATTTGTCTATGGGGATGGATAATTTGGTTATGGGTACGGATAATTTGTCTATCAGTAGGGATAATTTGGTTATGAGTAGGGATAAGTTGGTTGGGAGTGGGGATAATTTGGTTGGGAAGAGTTGCTGTTGATATGGGATTACAAATCTTACGAATCTGGATTAATAGTTTTATTGTAGTTTTGCCGGATGTTGTTTTATTGAATTATTTGTAATGTGGTATTTTAGTTGGCAGGGTATTATTTGTCATTATTATGAAAAGTATTTTGGTTGGTTAACCATTGAAATTGCTCTTTTAATTGCTGCAATTGTTACAATCATAGTTATGGTTTGGATTTATTTAAAACAGAAAAGAGATAATAAGGAAGCTGAACTCGAACGACAAAAATTTGACTTAGAACTCGACGAAAAAAAACTAAGAGAAGCCGAGGAACATGAAATCCAAAAACAAAAAGCTGAACACGAAGCCCAACTATCTAAACTATTCAAATAAGCAAAATGAAAGAATGGAAAAAAACTTCTGAATTAAAATATCGTGATTTACAAGAAGTATTCCGACCCGAAGACAAGTTTATCAAGAGAAGTGAACTATCTGTAATTATTAAGTTGATTAATGATGGGAAGTGGATTTATCTCACAGGAATACCCGCGTCCGGCAAAACCCGCTTTATGGTCGAGGCTCTTAATGAATTAGATGATGTATGGTATCTTATTCCTAATAAAATAGATTTTACCAATGAAAGTATCATTTTCCCTGAAATGAAAAATGAAGGGAAGTATGTTTTGATTCTTGACGATTTGGAAAAATATTTTGAACAAGGTGCTAATGCCAATTTATTGCTCGATAAGGCATTGTCAGCAGGACTACAAATAATTGCGACTTACAGAACAAGCTCCGAACTAAACAGCTTGAAAAAAAGATTCAACAGACCTACGTTTTTCGATACCCAATTTCGAAATGTACCTGTTGGTACTATTACAATTGAAGAAGCCAGGGAGCTAAAAAAGATATATCCTGCTATAAATTTGAACAACTTTAATCGCACTATCGGCTCCTTGTTTTATGACCTTATTGAAATGGAGGCAAGATATAACCATAAGATTTCGCTAATAGAACGTGAAATTCTAAAATTCATCAAACAATTGTATCTTCTCGGAATTAATGACCCTCAAACCGGAATCAGCAAAGCCGATATTAAAAAAGTTGCTAATGCAATAATACCTGATGAAATGATAGGAATTAGTTGGTTTGAAATTTTCAAGAATTTGGATGAAAGCGATTTGATAAAAGTCAAAAGCGATTCGATACTGCCCGAACCCATTTATTTTGAAAAATTCATAGCTCCTGAAGTGGAGAATATTTTTATTGCTCTTAAAGCTATTGGACATTTGTTCGATAGCCATGTCCTTGCTTATTCAATAAAGATTATGAAGGCACCTGATTTAAAAAGTGCTTTAGTATATTTAGATGATATGAAACGGGAACATATTACTCCAAACCCATATACATATAGTCTATTAATCAATAAAGCAGAAGATGAAAAGAGTGCAGAAGAATTGTATCTGCGAATGGAAAATGAAGGGGTTGAGCATAACATTTATACCTACAATACCTTAATGGACAAGGTAAAAAAATATAGCAGGGGGTTGGAATTAATGAAGGAAATGGCGGACAGAAATATTGAACCGAATGATGTTACTTATTCTACCTTAATGAAATTGGCAACGGATTATAAAACAGGAAGGGACGTATTGGAGGAAATGAAAGCAGCCAAAGTAGTTCCAAATGATATTACTTATAATACCTTAATGAAATTGGCAACGGATTATAAAACAGGGAGGGAAGTATTGGATGAAATGAAAGCAGCCAAAGTGAAACCAAATGTTTATACTTATTCAACTTTAATGAACACCGTTCCAAACTTTAATACTGGTTTAGAAGTATTGAAGATGATGGAGGATGCAAGCCCAAAAGTTAAACCTAATGAACATACATTTAAAGCACTTTTAAAGTCTGCTAAATCACCTGGGCAACTGTTATCGTGGCAAACTATTTTTATCGAATCAAGGGTAACTTTGAACAATTATATTAGTAGCACCTATTTATATAAAATCACAAATAAAAATTATTTGAATTCAAAAGAAAAGGTAGAAGTTTTGTGTTTTGCGGAGCGATATGACTTCGAGTTTTTTGTGGAATGTATAAGGATTATTTGTCCTGGGATTAATTCAAGCCAAGCGGCATCGGAGATAAGGGCATTAGGAACAGAAGACGAGAAAAGGGAGGTTGTAAAAAGGTTTATAAATTGAATGATCGAAACCTGTCAGCAGACGAAAAGGCAGCTTACAGGATTCGTGATGGTGCAATAAACGGATGATTAGAATTATGATAGTGATGAAAAGAAATATGAAAGTTTATTTGCCAGTTAACTTTAAATGTAGTAATTTTGCGCCCATAAAATAAATAAAAGGATGAGTGTAGATAAAAAATTGTTTCAATGCAGAATAGAAGAGCTTCCGGTGATAGGCGGTTTTGTTTATAATTCCTTGGTCAGAGATGTTGCTGATTTTGCGCCGTACTTGAGCTATAATACGCCGTTTCCTGCGAATTATTTGGCTAAATTAAATCAGGTTTCGGCTGCCGTTACGCCTGTTATTTTTATTAATCAGATGAAGGTGGTTACGTTGCGTTTGCTGACGAATTCTTATGGTTTGAGACTTATGATTAACTCGGCTGAAATTTATTTTAACAGTGCCGGTAGCGGGTTGAATGTTTTGGTGAAGGATATGGGTCAGAGCCCAGTTCGGAAGGAGATTAGCAGGGATGATACGGAGGCATTGTTGCTTGCATTGAGGAATTTGAACCAAAATATTTTTAATAACAGTGCTGTTTTGATTGCGAAAGGTTTTACGTTGGTTATGCAGAATGCTTTGGTGGCGGCTGCGTTAGCGATTAAGACGGATAATGATTTGCAGAATTCGTTGATGGGTACGCGGTCGGCTGCTACGGCGGGAAACATGACGTTGTATAATTTTTTCTGGACTACTTTTCTTTCTCCTACCAGGACTACGGGTGCGTTGATTTATAAGATTACGAACAAGGCGAAGTATAAGGATTATGTTATCGCTCAAATGATGGCTCGGATGCGACATGATGAGGCGCAGACGCAGGTGCATGGGACGGTTACGGATGCTGCGGGTCATCCTGTAAATAGGGCTAAGGTGAAGTTGATTCCTGTGGATGGGGGCAGGACGAAGACGGTTTATACTGATGCCGAAGGGAATTATGTGGTGAGTGGGATGCGGGCTACGGCTTATAATCAGGTGGTAACGAAAGGTACTCTTTTGAAGATTAATGCTTTGACTGTTGTTACACGGGAGCATTTGGAGTTGAATTCGGTGGTGGTGTAAATCCTTACCCCGCCCCTCTCCAAAAGAGAGGGAGATAGAATTAGGAAATCCTCGGTGAAAGTCGGGGATTTTTTTATTGGTGAAAATCACTACCCCTGAAATTCGTATTTTTGCCGCATGAAAATTGAAAGTATTAAGTATTCTGACCAAGGCTCAAAGGAAGAAAACGAAGACAGCCTCGAGATAATGCAAATTGAAGATAAATTCGTTGCCTGTATTGCCGACGGAATCGAAGGGAAAAATGATAGTAAATTGGCTTCGGAATTCAGTGTTGATTTCTTTCTTTCAAGTCTCGATGAAGGTGAAAGTGATTTGTTGGAGATTATCAAAGAGGCTCATAAAGAGATTAAGGAATTGCAGAATATGAATCCTGATTGTAAAGGAATCTCAACAACTTTTACAGGATGTGTAATTCTTGATAATAAACTGAACATTGTTTATACGGGCAGTTCTCGCTTAAATATATTGAGGGGAAATGGCATCAAGAAATTGACAGAATATAGTTTGGAATGTGCCTTGGGGAAAGATAATCCTTCCATACAATTACAGGAATTTGATTTGCTTTCTGGCGATAGAATACTATTAACGACACAAGGTGTTCATGATAATATTACGAAGGAGGAATTCAGGGACTTGTCTAAACAAGCCGATACTCTCAATGATTTTGGTAACGGTATAGTCCAATTATTGGGAACCAAAAAAGCGGCTGACAATGCCTCGTTTATTGCAATTAATGTATTATAATTACTCCTTTTGAAAACTAAAACAACAAAAAATAATAAGGTCAATGTCGTAACCCTTGGCTGCTCCAAAAACATTGTGGATTCGGAGGTCTTGATGGGGCAATTGAAGGCGAATAATATCCCCGTTACCCATGAATCTTCTAAGAATGATGCGAGTATCATCATCATCAATACCTGCGGATTCATTGACAATGCGAAGCAGGAAAGTATTGATACAATTTTGTTTTATGCTAAGGCTAAAGAACAGGGGAAGATTGAGAAATTGATTGTGACGGGTTGTCTTTCTGAACGCTACAAACCTGAATTGGAGAAGGAAATAACGAATGTGGATTCTTATTTCGGGACGCATGATTTACCGAAGTTGCTGAAGACTCTTGGTGCGGATTATAAACATGAATTGGTTGGCGAACGGATCATTACTACACCTTCACATTATGCCTATTTTAAGATTTCGGAAGGCTGCGATCGTCCATGTTCGTTTTGTGCAATTCCTTTGATGCGCGGGAATCATGTTTCAAGACCTATGGAAGAATTGGTGAAGGAAGCAAAATATCTTGCATCAAAGGGAACCAAAGAATTGATGTTGATTGCGCAAGATTCGACTTACTATGGACTGGATATTTATAAAAAAAGAGAGCTTGCACAATTGCTGAATCGACTGGCAGACGTGGAAGGTATTGAATGGATTCGATTGCATTATGCTTTTCCTACTGGCTTCCCGATGGAGGTGTTGGATGTGATGAGGGAACGTGAAAATATCTGTAATTATATTGATATTCCTTTGCAGCATATCAGTGATAATTTACTTCAATCCATGCGTCGTGGCAATTCAAAAGCGAAAACTATTGAGTTGATTAATGAAATTCGTAATCGTGTTCCTGGCATCGCGATTCGTACCACGATGATTGCGGGTTATCCAGGTGAGACCGAAAAGGAACATCAGGAAATGCTTCAATTTATTGAAGAAACGAAGTTTGACAGGCTGGGAGTTTTTACTTATTCTCACGAAGAAAATACACATGCTCACAAATTGATTGATGATGTTCCAGAAGACATTAAACAAGAACGAGTAGATGCTGTAATGCAATTGCAACAAGGCATTTCTCATAAAATAAATCAACAAAAAATTGGAAAAATTTTTAAGGTTTTATTTGATAGAAAGGAAGGGAATTATTTTATTGGGAGAACAGAGTATGATTCTCCGGAAGTGGATAACGAAGTCCTCGTAGATGCTACAAAACAATATGTCCGTATTGGTGATTTCGCGAATATTAAGATTACGGAAGTCTGCGAATTTGATCTTTATGGAGAAGTAGTTTAGGTTTTAAATATTCAATAATTCAACATGCAAAAGACATTAATAGATTTTGAAAACCTCCATACGTTTCCTCAATTAACTTTGGATTATTTATCAGGAAAGAAGGAATTGGAAGCGTTTTATAAATATGCTCCGAAGATAGAATCCTTCAAGCAGGCAATGCAAGACCGTTCGCAATTGCCTTTAAACAGAAAGGTTTTGGTGGAGGTTCTTTTGGAACAAAACAAAAATGTTTCTCCAGAGGCAAAAATGAATATAGATCTGTTGAAAGAGAATACTACTTTCACAATAACTACCGGACATCAATTAAATATCTTCACAGGTCCGCTTTATTTCCTTTATAAGATCGTGACGATTGTAAATCTTTGCAAAGAATTAAAGAATGCTTATCCCGAAAACAACTTTGTTCCTGTCTATTGGATGGCATCTGAAGATCACGACATTGAGGAGATCAATCATTTTAATATCTTCGGGAAAACCCTTACATGGGAGACCGATCAGAAGGGCGCGGCTGGCAAATTAAATACTAAAAGCATGGTGATTCTTTTGGATCAATTGGATGAATTGCTTGGCGAATCGGAGAATGCCAATTACCTAAGAAACCTCTTCAATAAATCGTATGAGGAAAATGAAAATTTATCTGCCGCAACAAGGTATTTGGTGAATGATTTATTTGGGAAATATGGCTTGGTGATTGTTGATTCCAGTCATCCTTTTTTGAAGAAAGAATTTATTGAAAATATGAAGGAGGACTTGTTGAACTCTACAAATTTCAATTCCGTGAACAGGACAATGAATGCACTGAATCACGAATACAAGATTCAAGTGAATCCCCGTGAGATAAATTTGTTTTATATGAAGGACAATCTTCGCGAACGTATTGTAAAGACTGGCGATGGCGTGTTTGAAATCTTAAATTCAGAGTTGAAATTCACCGAAGAAGAAACCCTTTCAGAGCTAACTAATCATCCTGAACGTTTCAGCCCTAACGTGGTTCTCCGTCCTGTTTATCAGCAAAAGATTTTACCTAACTTGGCGTACATCGGAGGTCCTGCGGAGGTGGCGTATTGGTTAGAATACAAGGAAATGTTTGAAGCGAATAAAGTCTTCTACCCTATCTTGATGCTTCGTAATTCAGTGCTTTGGATTGATGATGCAAATCGTATTAAAATGGAGAAGCTGAATGTCGCCATCCCCTCTCTTTTCAAGGATACCGAGGCATTGGTCAAGGAATATGTATTGCAAAATACAGATGCCTTTATAGATTTTATTAAAATAAAGGAGCAGCATATCAATGCCTATAAAGTTATTGCTGACGAGGCACTAAAAATTGATAAAACCTTGGTGGCTTCTATTGATGCGGAGTTGCAAAAGTTGCTGAATTCATTGGAAGGGCTGGAGGAAAAGATTATCCGTGCCAAGAAGAAGAAGATGGAGACCGAAGCCAATCAAATCCGTAACCTAAAGATAAAGTTATTCCCTAATAATAACCTGCAAGAACGCCAAGATAACTTCATTCCCTATTACCTTAAATACGGACCGGCGTTTATTGAACTGTTGCTCCAAAATCTGCATCCGTTTGATGGGAAATTCGTGGTGTTGAGCGAGAAGCAGGACTAATTTCCCTGTATTAAATACCCTTTATTTAAACCGGATATTCTTGGAAACATAGTCAAATACAGGCTCGAGTTTCTTAAAGTTACTATCCCGCGCGGTGCATCGTAAAAGATAGCCCCGCCCTTTGTAATAATAGAAATAATCTTTCTCTATCAGGTTGTATTCCTTATAATTTATCTCATTAATATCGGCACTGGTATAGTAATCTCTGCCGTACCAAAAATATCCCTTATAATTAAACGAATAAGTGAACCAATAAGCCTTCGCATTGTTGACCAAATTACTCCCCTCCCCTATCACTTTTAGCTGGTGCATATCTTTTGCTCCTTCTTTGATATATTTTTTTTCGGTAGCGAAGAAATCTTCCAGATTATTCTTCTGAACGCCATCTGAAGATACGGTAATAAACTCGCGAAAGTCCCCGCAGCAGCTATCGCCTGGGGCAAGAGACATTAATTGGAAGAACATATAATTGACATCATTCTTCCAAGCGGCAGGAAGTTCAATGGTGAACTTATCGGTCTCTATCTTTTTATAATTTTCTTGGGAGAAAAGGTGGGAATGAATCATTAAAAAAAGCGGGATAAGAAGCATAGAACAGGTGTTTATATTTTTGTTTTTGGTCATCAGATAATTTCTATTTTCGAGAAGGCAAATGTATAAAATAAGGATGAACTTTTTATCAATTTAAAAGACCCGATGAATACCAATGATTCCTCGGGTCAGAATTTCTGATTGCTTTCAGAAAAAATACTCCTGAAGCCAATCTTTTCCTTAATCTACCGGAACAATTTCTGATGCGCTCCAATTACTTTCGCCATTGGTGCCTTTGGCTTTTAACTGAAATCAACATCGGTATTGTGCCCATGTCCGGCAAATAATACTTGGGCTTGCACCCTTTATAAGCCTGAAAGG
>CAIMUP010000033.1 GCA_903844645.1 uncultured Bacteroidota bacterium | reverse complement strand
CCTTTCAGGCTTATAAAGGGTGCAAGCCCAAGTATTATTTGCCGGACATGGGCACAATACCGATGTTGATTTCAGTTAAAAGCCAAAGGCACCAATGGCGAAAGTAATTGGAGCGCATCAGAAATTGTTCCGGTAGATTAATCAAAAAAAAAGAGTTCCACACATCCTGATAAGTATTCCTTACTACTTATCAGGATTTTTTTTGGAGAAAAGTAAGGTACTTCAGGTGTTTTTTAAGAGAAAATACTTGTTTGATAAGAACCATCCTAACAACCCCGATTTGGGATTATTAAAAATTTTTATAAATTTGCCCCGAGTAGAAAAAAAAGTTTTTTCATAAAAGGTTGGGCAGCTCTTCGCAAAGGGGAGCTGCCTTTTTTTTAGGAGAAATTAATAGAAGAAACAAAGGTTCTAAATAACACTGAATAATTTCTTAGTTTTGCAAAAAAATAAATCATGAAAAATTTCGGAATAGCAGTACACGGAGGAGCCGGCACATTGAGTGCTACAGAGATGACTCCTGAAAACGAAGGCAATTATCGTAAAGCCCTGGAAACGGCTACCAGAGCAGGATACGAAGTATTGATAAATGGCGGCACATCCTTAGATGCCGTCGAAGCGGCAGTGATAGAATTAGAAAATGACCCCCTGTTTAATGCCGGACGAGGAGCCGTTTTCACCAATGCCGGTATTCACGAAATGGATGCCTGTATCATGGAAGGCAAAACCCTCACAGCCGGAGCCGTAGCAGGAATAAAAAATGTGAAAAACCCTGTTTCCCTCGCTCGGCATGTGATGGAAAACTCGGAATTTGTTCTTCTTAGCGGCGATGGAGCAGAAGAATTTGCACGGAAACTTAATTTGCCCTTTGAAACAGATGAATATTTTTATACCCAGCTTCGTCGCGACCAATGGTTAGCCGTAAAAGATACCGATGAAGTTCTTTTAGATCATAAGGAAATTAAGAAGTTTGGAACAGTAGGTGCCGTAGCCCTTGACCAATATGGAAACTTGGCAGCTTCAACATCTACCGGCGGCATGACCAATAAAAGATATGGACGAATAGGCGATTGCCCCATCATAGGATCAGGGACGTATGCTAATAATGCCACTTGCGCCATCTCTTGTACCGGTCATGGCGAATTTTTTATGAGAGCCGTCGTGGCACATGATATTTCTTGTTTGATGGAATACAAAGGCTTGTCATTAAAGGAAGCCTGCCGAATTTTAGTGCATGACAAATTGATAAAATTAGGTGGCGAAGGCGGCTTGATAGCGATAGATTATAATGGAAACATAGAACTTCCGTTTAATTCAGAAGGGATGTATCGCGGCTGGATAAAAAATGACGAAGAATTACAAACAGGGATTTATTAAGCAATGATTAAGATACAGAATTTTATTGGAGGAGTGTTGGCAGCACCACTTTCGGGGGAGTATATAGATAATTACGACCCCTCCACAGGCAGTGTCTATTCCTTAATACCCGATTCCGATGAACGCGATGTTGAACTCGCCGTATCAGCAGCCAAAGAAGCGTTCAAAACATGGTCTGTTACTCCCGTCGCACATCGTTCCAAGATACTTTTAAAGATTGCTTCGTTAATAGAAAAGAATTTGGAGGCATTAGCACTTGCCGAATCTGTAGATAATGGCAAACCCTTGTGGTTAGCGAAGAGTATTGACATTCCGCGTGCTGCCGAGAACTTCCATTTCTATGGAACGGGCATCCTTCACTTTGCTTCCGAAGCCCACCCTATGGAAGATTCTGCATTGAATTATACTTTAAGAACTCCGATAGGTGTGGCGGGCTGTATTTCTCCTTGGAATCTGCCGTTATATCTCTTTACCTGGAAGGTTGTACCTGCTATTGCAGTGGGAAATACTGTGGTCGCAAAGCCTTCAGAGATTACCCCAATGACCGCATATTTATTATCCGAGATTTGTATGGAAGCCGGCTTGCCACCAGGTGTTCTGAACATCGTTCATGGCTACGGACACAAGGTAGGAGCTGCAATGACCGTTCATCCTGATATACCAATAATATCTTTTACCGGAGGAACCAAGACAGGAGAAACCATTGCGAGAACAGCAGCTCCGATGTTCAAGAAAATTTCATTGGAATTAGGCGGAAAGAATGCAAATATTGTCTTTGCAGATTGCGATTTGGAGAAAGCTGTGAGGACTTCTGTTCGCGCATCTTTCACCAATCAGGGAGAGATTTGTTTATGCGGTTCACGAATATTTATCGAGCAATCTATCTATGAACTATTCAAAGAAAAATTCATTAAAGAAACCGAACGAATGATCGTTGGCGACCCTTTGATTGATACGAATAAATTAGGTGCCATTGTCTCCAAACAACATTACGATAAAATCCTTCATTACATACATCTTTCCAAGGAAGAGGGTGGCGTGATTGTCAGGGGGGGCAAGGCTTTTCATCCCGATGGTCGTTGTGCTGACGGTTGGTTTATTGAGCCTACTATTATCGAAAATCTTCCCTTCGATTGTCGCACAAATCAGGAGGAAATATTCGGTCCGGTGGTTACATTAACTCCCTTTGAATCGGAAGACGAAGTTTTGCAATATGCCAATAGTACCAAGTATGGTTTGGCAGCACTTTTATTCACCGAAAATCTTAACAAAGCGCATCGTGTGGCTGCTAAACTTCATAGCGGTATTGTGTGGGTAAATTGCTGGCTGCTGCGGGATTTGAGAACTCCTTTTGGAGGCGTCAAACAGTCTGGAATTGGGAGGGAAGGAGGCTTCGAGGCATTCAAATTCTTCACCGAGGAGAAGAATATTTGTATCAAATTCTGAATCCTTGATTAATTCCGTGAATATCGGCTTAAAAGCAATGAATAAAAGGATGAAATACGGGGCTGCAATATCAGGATATTGTAGGACAAAGTTGATGAGAAAATGGACAAAGTCAACAAGAAAAGGGACGAAGTTGGCAACTTCGTCCCTTTTTATGACAACTTCGTCCTACAAGTCCTCAACTTCGTCCTACAAGTCGTCAACTTTGTCCTACAAGTCGTTAACTTTGTCCTTCTATTTTATACCATCATGACGCTGCTCGACAGGAAGCAAACAATGTTCGTTTTCGCATTGGTTTTAATACTCATTGCGCTGAATTTTGTCATCTCTATTTATAGCACGATTCACCTGTTAAGTATCCCCGATTATGTTTCCAATTCTCACCTTGTAATTTATGAGTTGGAGGCAACAAAATCTGAATTAAAAGGCGGTGAAAACACAGCCAATGCCTTCATTTTTACAGGCGATGACAAGTATTTGAATCCCTTCGCAGTCTCTTTGAATAATATCAAATTACACTTGCATAATGCCAAGCAATCCACCGAAGATAATCCCACCCTGAAAAAGATGGTTGCCGGCTTGGATTTGCGGATTGATGATTACATTAATGACCTGAAAGATGCCGTTGAATTACGGCGCGATGAGGAAGATTATTCGGCAGCCGAAGAATATCTCGCATCGGCAGAAGTAAAGAAAGATGCAGAAGAAATCAATACCCAAATCGCCACCTTTCAGGATTACGAAAAACGATTGTACGAAGCCCGCGATGCCCAGGTGAAGGAAGCCAAGAACCGCGCCATCCGTACGTTTCTGATAGCTATCGTGTCCATGTTTATCATGCTGGTCATCTTCTATTTTCAATTTATAGAACGAGAACAAAAGAAAAGAACCGCGAAAGCAAAACGAGAGATAGAAACAAGATTTCAAACCATTATCGAGCATAGCTCGGATGTGATTATGCTGATCGAAAAGGATGGCAAAATACTTTATGTAGGTCCTTCGATGACGAGCCATTTGGGATATAGCGTTGAGGAATCGTACGGGCATTTTATCTTCGATTTAATCCATTCCAGTGAACGATTTAAGGCTGCACGTTTGTTCAAAGAAATGCTGGATAAGCCTGGCGATTTGTTTCCGTTTCTATTCCGTATTATTCATAAAGACGGCACCTGGAGCTGGATGGAGGGCGTGGCAGTAAATCTTATCAACAACCTGAATCTTAAAGCCATCGTTCTTAACCTTCGCGATGTTACGGATCGCATCCGTTACGAAGAAATTTTGAATCAATCAAAAACCGAAATCGAAGATTTATACAACCATGCGCCTTGCGGATATTATTCGGTTAATAAAGATTTTGTCTTCCTCCGAATCAACGATACGATGTTGCGATGGATTGGTTATTCGCGGAATGATGTCGTCAATAAATTAAAAATTACCGACCTCATTGTTGCCGAAGATATGGATGTGATTGAGAAGAAAACGGAGCTGTTTCACAGCCAAGGATTCGTTAACAATCTTGAATTCGATATTAAACGAAAGGACGGCAGCCGCCTTTCCGTGTTATTAAATTCGACCATTGTGAAGAGCGAATCCGGTGAGTTTATCATGACTCGTTCCACCTTAATTGACAATACCGAACGCAAGTCTAAAGTTTAAAATGAACTACTTTGCTGCAAAAACCGAAATTTCTACATTAACATCCTTCGGAAGGCGAGCCACTTCGACCGTTTCGCGAGCAGGGAAATCGCTGGAGAAATAGCTTCCATAAACCTCATTAACGGATTTAAAATTGTTCATATCCTTGAGGAAAATCGTGGTCTTCACCACATGGGTAAAGTCCAATCCGGCAGCCTCCAAGATGGCTTTCAGATTCTCCATAACTTGTTTTGTTTCCTCCTTAATAGAGCCATTAAGAACCTCCCCGGTAGCGGGAATAATCGCCACCTGTCCCGATACATACAGCATGTCGCCAACCATCACTGCCTGGGAATATGGACCGATTGGGGCAGGGGCGTTTTTTGTATTAATTATTGTTTTCATAATTTTACCTTTTGAAATAACGCCGCAAATTAACGATAAACTTCCCAATAAAACGACAACTCTTATTAAATTTTTCATATCAAATATTTTTATAATTTCTCTTTTGCAAAGAAACAAATTTACTTTTAAATCTCCATTATGAAGCTTCTTATTTTAGACAATTATGACTCCTTTACCTACAATTTGGTGCACCTTTTAGCGCAATTTGATGGAGTTGAAATTACCGTGAGAAGGAATGATGAAATCGCGCTGGAGGAGGTAGCTATTTATGATAAAATTCTTCTGTCGCCAGGTCCAGGATTGCCCAAGGATGCAGGGATTATGATGGATTTGATTCGCATGTATGCTCCCACTAAAAACATCCTCGGGGTATGCCTCGGACATCAAGCTATTGCGGAATGTTTCGGGGGGAATTTGATTAATTTATCGCGTCCCTCGCATGGTGTTGCAAAGGATACCCTAATCATTGATTCTTCAGAGCCATTATTTAATAAAATACCGCCCAAATTCCTTACCGGGAGGTATCATTCATGGGCTGTGGATGTGCTTACATTCCCTGATTGCCTCCAGATAACTACCATGGATGCAGAGGGAACGATCATGGCTTTCAAGCATCGAGAATGGCGGGTGAAGGGTATTCAATTTCATCCCGAATCTATATTATCCGAACATGGGAAGCTGCTTATGGGCAATTGGATTTATTCGTGATACTTTCTAAATTCTAATTTTGCATTTCTAAATACTATATCCAGCACTATGAATGATCTAAATTTCTTTGCCTCAACACGCTTGCGGTTCTCGTTGTTAATATTTTTAATGAGTACTCTGTATTCCTTTATCCATGCGCAAAGCAGCGACTATCAGGAGGGAGTAATTTATGTGAAGATACTCCAAAATACCGAAGCGCAATTCACTAATTTATTTGATGATGACAAGGTACTTCCCTCCTACTCTATCAACATGGTCGAGCAGCCTTTTAAGGATGGTGATTCTGTTTTAAATCTTGTGTATCGCATCCATTTTAATCCTGCAAAAGCCTCTGATTCGTTGATTAAATTCTTTTCGCAATTTCCTTTCATCGAATATGCTGAAAAGCTGCCTGTGAACCTGACTTCCTACACCCCGAATGACTTCAGCAGTGCTCGTCAGAATAACTTAATAAAGGTGCATGCGCAGGAAGCATGGGATATTTCCAAGGGTTCATCGTCTGTGGTGATTGCGGTGGTGGATAACGCGATTCGGATTACGCATCATGACTTGGCTCCGAATATTTGGGTGAATCCAAACGAGATTCCGAACAACGGTATTGATGATGACGGAGATGGATATATAGATGATATCAACGGTTGGGATGTGGCTGATCATGACAATAATCCGAACCCGCCGGCAGGCATTACAAACACGAATTATTTTAATCATGGTTCTCACGTTTCGGGGATTGCGGGGGCAGCTACCGACAATGGTTTCGGCATGTGTTCATTAGGGTTTAATTGCAGGATAATGGCGGTGAAATGCACTCCCGATACCGCCTCCAATGGCGATGTTCTCCCCTACCCTTACGATGGTGTTTATTATGCAGTTAAAGCCGGAGCGAACATTATCAACATGTCTTTTGAATCGAAAACGCCGAATAAAACCAATCAAAGTATCATCAATTATGCTTACAACAGCGGCATCGTGTGCATCGCGGCTGCGGGCAATGATACGACGGATAACAAACGGTTTCCGGCTAATTATACCCACGTGATCGGGGTGGGTGCGACGGATCAGAATGATAAGATTACAGGCTTCTCGAATTACGGTCAGTATGATGTGGCTGTGATGGCTCCCGGATACGGCGTTTACAGCACGTTGGGGTATAGCGATTCTAATTATGGATTTATGGATGGGACTTCGATGGCTGCCCCGTTGGTGGCGGGGTTGGCGGGGCTGGTGCTGTCTGAAAACATCAAATTAAATCCTGACCAAGTGCAGTATTATATCGAAGCAGGATGCGATAATATTGATGCCCTGAACCCGTCCTTCAAAGGGAAATTAGGATATGGCAGAATCAACGCATTAAATACCCTTAAATTAGTGCAAGCGAACATCAATAACTTCAATGCGAATGCGGTGATTAACCTGTTTCCGAATCCTTGCGGCAATGTATGCAACATCAGGTTTTTGCAGCGATGTGTGGATGCTAATTTCACTATTATTTTACATACTATTTTGGGGCAAAAGGTGCTGGAGGAAACGGTCTCGGGCTTCAATGGTTTTTATTATCCGTTCGACCTTACGAAGCTGCCGCAGGGGCTGTATATCACGCAGATTATCCTCCCTGATTCGAGTATTTATACCACGATTTTTAAGGGAGAGAATTAAGGGCGATGAAGCAGGTAAAAAGCATTCATAGTAACGATGATTAAATTATAAAAATGCTACAACGGAATGCAAACTTTTATGCCCACAAATTTGCATTACAATAATAATATGTATGTTTGCCATCTCAAAAAGAAAAATGAACGCCTCAAAATTTATAGAATTTACGAACCAATCTCTTCCGGAGCATAACAACCTTCGCCAGTCTTTGACTTGCATCTTATGCCCCGAAATATGGTTACTGATTCCTTAAATTCCCTCGAATATTCCAAGCCCCGCGCTGCCTTTTTGGCGGCACAATTCCGCTTTCATCCTTCTGTGGATGTAAATTGCAGCACTATTTATTCCATGAGCGGAGGTATTTATTCCGTGAGCGGAGGTATTTATTCCATGAGCGGAGGTATTTATTCCGTGAGCGGAGGTATTTATTCCATGAGCGGAGGTATTTATTCCGTGAACGGAGGTATTTATTCCATGAGCGGAGGTATTTATTCCGTGAGCGGAGGTATTCATGGCGTGAATACTCCCCAAAAATTGAAATTCCAAATAAAT
>CAIMUP010000032.1 GCA_903844645.1 uncultured Bacteroidota bacterium | reverse complement strand
TGGTATTTCTGTTTATCCCAACCCCGCCACCACCCTTCTCAACATTCACCACAGCACCAGCACCTCCCCAGAAACCTTGCTTATCACCGACCTTCTGGGTACTGTAGTTTATAAAGAAAACCTCTGCGGCATTGATAATACCATCTCTATTTCCACCTGGAGCGCAGGCATTTATTTCTATGAAGTAAGAAGCGAAAAAGAAAGCACAAGAGGGAAGTTCGTAGTGCAGAAGTAAAGCACTCACCCAAAGCATAAAACAAAAAAGCGGTACGTAGTGTGCCGCTTTTTTTTATTCCTTCTTATTAGGTTTATAGCCTATCGGTTTCCGTTCAGATTTAGGAGATAGCAGGAAATTTAAGGCTTCATAAATATCTTTAAACTTGGTGTTCATCTCGATTTCGAGTTCTTCTATCTTCTCTTTTAATTCCTTGGAATCAGATAAATGCTGACGCAACAATGTAAAGGCGCGCATAATAGCAATACTTACCTCAACGGCTTTATCACTTTTTAAAACAGCTGATAACATGGCAACCCCCTGTTCAGTGAACGCTGAAATAGGTTTCCGAGTGCCACCCCAACTTGATGTCACAATTTGTGACATCAAGATTTCTGATTCCTCTTTTGTCAACTCGAACATAAAGTCCGACGGGAAACGATTCAGGTTTCTTTTCACTGCCTGTTTCAATACCCTTGTTTCGACTTCATAGAGTTTTGCAAGATCGAAATCAAGCATAACTTTATGACCTCTTATTTCAAATATTTTACTCTGTATAATTTGTAATTCCATTCGGCAAAGAAACGAAATTAAGTAGAAGCGGTACATAGTGTGCCGCTTTTTTTGTTCCTTTAAATCTAACAGGGAATCCCTGATACAACATAAACCTAAATCCCAGTATAATTAAAAGGAGTAATTTCTTTTAATTGTTCTTTGACTTTTGCATCTATGTCGAGACTTTCGATAAATCTGTGGAGGTCATCTTTACCTATTTTTCCGTTGATTCGGCTTAGGTTTTTAAGTTGTTCGTAAGGAGCGGGGTAACCGTGTTTCCGGAGAATGGTTTGGATTGCTTCAGTGATGACTGCCCAGTTATTTTCAAGATCCTGATGGATGGCATCGGGGTTTAATTGGAGTTTATTTAAGCCTTTCGTTAATGATTTTATAGCTAATAAAGTATGGGCAAAGGGCACACCGATATTGCGCAGAACAGTAGAATCTGTAAGGTCTCTTTGCAAGCGGGAGATGGGGAGTTTCGCAGCGAAGTGTTCAAAGAGGGCATTCGCTATTCCGAGATTTCCTTCCGAATTTTCAAAGTCTATCGGGTTCACTTTATGTGGCATTGCCGAAGATCCGACTTCGTCTTTCTTAATAGTCTGCTTGAAGTAATCCATCGAAATATAAGTCCACATATCGCGGTTTAAATCTATAAGGATGGTGTTGATGCGTTTCATGTTATCGCATAGGGCTGCGAGGTTGTCGTAAGGTTCTATTTGGGTAGTGATTCTGGTGCGTGATAATCCGAGAGTTCCTTCTACGAATTCATCAGCGAACTTCTTCCAATTAATGTCGGGATAAGCAACATGATGAGCATTGAAGTTGCCGGTAGCTCCACCGAACTTGGCAGAATGGGGGATGGTATTCATCATGGATTTCTGGGATGACAATCTATCGGTAAAGACTTTCAGTTCCTTACCGAGGCGTGTGGGAGAAGCAGGTTGACCGTGGGTTCGGGCAAGCATAGGTACATCGTTCCAATCTTCACAAAGCTTGTAAAGCAATGCTATCAGGTGATGAACTTCTTTCCGATAGACCTCGTTAATGGCATCCTTAATAAGTAGTGGCGTTGCTGTGTTATTAATATCTTGAGAAGTAAGCCCGAAGTGGATAAATTCTTTAAAACTATCCAAGCCCAGTCTCTGGAATTCTTCTTTCAGGAAGTACTCAACCGCCTTTACATCGTGGTTGGTGGTCTTCTCCAAGGTCTTAATCCTGATGGCGTCTTCGTCGTTGAATTCTTGGTAAATCTTTCTTAAAGCAGGGAATTTGTTATGGTCAAACTCCTTCAATTCATCCAAAGGTAAGAGGCAGAGAGCGATGAAATATTCTACCTCTACCAACACACGGTATTTGATTAAAGCACCTTCGGAAAAGTACTGCGCAAGTTCTTCTACTTGTGGACGATAACGCCCGTCAATCGGGGAGATCGCGTTGAGTTGGTTAAGATTCATGGCGATGATATTTAAGGGTTATTTATATTCTATCAAATCCCATTGGAGCTTGTTGATATTCCAATATATCTGATACTTCTTTCGGGTATCCAACTGGTATTGGGCTTTACCGGCAACCGACATTGGTCCGTTCGATTTTGTCTCTACCTTAAACCAACACGTTTGATTGGAATTCAAATCGTACTGTTGGAGTTTAGCCCCCGCGAGGCTGTAATCCTGCCAGTTCTTAGCATCCGAACTTAATGAAAAAGTAACAGGATTTGCGCTGCTATTGTAGATAGCAACCGAATTAGATTTTTGTGCATTGACCTCTGTGCATAACAATGCGAGAAGGCAGAAAATTACAATTAATATTCTTTTCATGATTATGATTTTATGGTTCAATAGTTTCTTTAGATGGAAATATAGAGGCGTCTTTTTTAGAAGGGATTGCCAATTCCTTCTTGGTTGATACAGGTTCCGAACTTTTGCCCAAAATATATCCCGCAATAGTTCCGAGAAGCCCAAATGCAGGGGCATAAAGCGGAACAACATTCTGTGCAAAGTTAGACGAACTGGTGGTAGATATAATAAATAATACCCCTATTATAATTAATGTAAAACTCTCTATCTTTAAGTCGCTCGTATGGTTATGCCGGTTCTTAAAAGACAGTAAAATAAAGATGGCAAGTCCAAAAAACAATACCATACCCGGCAAGATAAACTGTTTTAATTCAGACGGTGCTTCGGGCGGTTGATCGGCATTCACGACCGAGTTAATCGGCGATGGAGGCGGTGTATTAATCGTAGGAGGAGACGCAGAGGACGGTGCCGAATTCCCTTCCGCAGGGTTCGCGTTGCCCGATGATGGTGCTTGATTACTCCCAAATAATGCGGTCGCTATCAAGAAGGTAAAAAGTAGTGTTTTTAGTTTTGTAAGTTTCATTATTAAATATTTATTCCGTGCCTACTCTCTTCGCTTTTCGGTTTCCGCGCCTTACTCTTTGAGGGATTTTCAGGAACTCCCTTTTTGTTCAACGCGGTAAAAGTATAAAAACTTGGCAAAACAATGTTTTTTAAGGGGAATTTCATTAGCCAAAAGCAGGAAAAAACGAATCCTTGACCCCCCAATTTTACCTCCGTTTTCAAATAGCCTCATTTACAGCGCATAATGCGGATTTTCCGTCTAAGAGTTTGGAGTTTTATATCAACCTTTTGGAGCTTTATATCAACTATTTGGAGTCGTTTGGGGATTATTTGGAGTTTTAGCTCCGAAGTTTGGAGATTCAGATCGGTCGTTTGGAGACATTAATCAAAGATTTGGAGACGGGGATGAATTTCCGGAAAGAATAACTCGTATGAAACTCCAAACTATTCGTCCGAATCTCCAAATGTCGGCATACAATCTCCAAAATCCCGAGCCTTATCTCCAAAAAATCGGTTTCTATGTCCGGAATTTTATGATTTATCTCCAAAAAAAAGCGCCTCATTACCACCTTTTCAGAATGAAAATATAGAATGCAAAAGGGATGAATTAATGGGCAGATGCGATGCCCTGTTTTATAAATAAGGTAAGCTTATTGATCGCTGTTTCCATCCACCATCCGATAGCCGTTTCCATGGATATTGATAATATCTATCGAAGGGTCGTCTTTAAGGATTTTTCGCAGCTTCGTGATATACACATCCATGCTGCGCGTAGTGAAGTAATCATCATGCCCCCATATCGTAAGCAACGCTTTTTCTCTGGATAAAACATCATTCATATCAAGGATAAACAACCTCAACAAATCGTTTTCTTTGGGCGACAATCGGGTCTTCTTTTCCCCGATGGTGAGAGTGCGGAGCTTGTAATTCAGATGGAACTTGCCGAAAGTGAATTCATTTTGTTTCTTTAGTTGGCTACGCTCGTCGTCAGACCGTTTCAAGATGGCTTTAATCTTTGCCAATAACAACTCTGAATCGAAGGGTTTGATGATATAATCATCGGCTCCCACCTCGAATCCTTTCAACATATCTTCCTTCATCGTCTTGGCGGTGAGAAAAATAATCGGCACGTCTTCATCCATCACGCGAATCTCCGTAGCGACGGTGAATCCGTCTTTTCGGGGCATCATCACATCCAAGATACAGAGGTCATAGAGCTTGTTTTGGAATGCATTGACTCCTTCTTTACCATCAACGCAGAGGCGGACGGTGTAATCATTTAATTCCAGATAATCCTTCAGAACGGTTCCGAAATTAGGGTCGTCTTCTACTAAAAGTATGTTCATTGTTTTAGAGATTTGGTTTATAAAATTGTTAGTTGTTTACTTATTAATTATTCATTGTTCTATAGGAAGAAAAATTTCAAACGTACTGCCTTCATTGAGTTCGCTATGCACGGAAATGCTGCCCTTGTGGGCTTCTACTAACAGCTTTACATAGCTTAATCCTAATCCAAAACCCTTTACATCATGCAGATTTCCGGTCGGAACCCGATAAAACTTCTCGAAGATTTTCTTTTGTATGTCTTTGCTCATCCCAATACCTTTATCTATTACTACGATGCAAATACCTTTGTTAATGTTGCGTGTCGCAATAACTATTTCGGGATGATGAGGGGAGTATTTATTGGCATTATCAAGCAAGTTAAAAATCATATTTGTAAGATGAACGGCATCAGCCATTATCAGGTGCTCCGTCGCCTCCATCTTCTGAATAATGGTTCCATTTCGTTGCTCTACTTGCAGGTTAATTTTCTCTACCGCCTTACTAATTAATTCATGGACATCCGTCTTTTCGAGGTTAAGTTTTATAGTCCCTCTATCCAGCAATGCAATCTTCAATACTTGCTCCACTTGCAGGTTCATCCTGTTGTTTTCCTCTTTTATAATCCCTGCAAAGTATTGAATTTTTTCTTTGTTCTCATACACTTTCGGATTTTTAATAGAGTCCACCGCAAGAGAAATAGTAGCTATCGGGGTTTTAAATTCATGGGTCATGTTATTAATGAAATCAGTCTTAATATCCGATATTTTCTTTTGCTTGAAGATGATAAAAATGGTATAGGTAAAAGCAATAATGATAATCAAGGTGAACAACAGCGACAGTAACATCATGCCCCATAACCTCCTAATAACCCAAGTCTTACTACCAGGAAAATAAAGCACCAAATAATCGGGATGAAGGAAGATATCATTGGGAAATAACTGCACCTTATAATTAGACTCCAACAGGTTCTTATTCTCATTCTCATTTTCTTCTTGAGAGAGGATCACTTTATTCTCCTTTTCATTCACGATACCGTAGATACATTTAGAATGAAGGTTATGATCCACCATTTCGCTTTGTATCAACTTCTCGAGATGCTCTTTATTGATTCGGTGGGCGATATTGTCATCACCTTGCAAAAATTCAGAAGCCATCTTTTGCATCACTTCGCTCAACTTATTCATCTTTGAGTTCACGATACTCATACTTTGTTTCAAATAATATTGAACCGAATCATTGATAGAATGAATCACCTTCTTTTTATTATTGTTGATACCCTCAACTATTGTTGAATCGGTAAAATGAAAGTGTGCATCCCCATTTTTCATCATCGGATGTTTGCGCAGACTGATGTTTATTTCAGAATCATTAATCCCTATATCAGGAATCATCATCCCATCAAAAAAAGGAGAAATCAAATCAGGCACAGGGTCAAGATATTTGTTATCAACTGTTGTGGTATCATACGCAATAGGCGGAATTTGCTTGGTAATAGCGGTAAACGCTTCTTGTGTTTCCAATTTATTCACTACACAATTCATGGCATCATTTACTTTATTGACAAATTGTTCATGCCTGACTTTTATTGCATTATCAATCCAAAATAATTGCACCATTATTACTCCTACCAAGGCAATGGTCATCGTAATTATTATCACCCAAATTTTCTTCGTGTTCATCGAACTGCAAAGTTAAAACAATAAAGATTCACTTTAACAGAAATTAACCAGAATTTAACCAAAGCGGTATTAAGTATATACACAACTTTCTTCAACAACTATAGTTTCATTTAGTATGTACTACAACTTTATTTTTATGGTAAAAACTTCTGATGATTGAGGTTTAGTATCTGTTTTTGGAGATTGATTTTTCTCCGTGTAATTGTACTTGACTCCACCGACTTTCACTTTTTTATCTCTTAAATTAAAGTTGATGTTGATAGTTTTTTGAAAAGTTGCCTTCATGTTTCTCAACTTCACAGATTGAAACTTCAACAATTTTACCAATCGTAACGCTTCTTCATCACATCCAAATCCAACGCTCTTTTTAATTTTTGATTCATAGACCTTTCCATCCATGTCGATAGAAATAGTTACCACAACCATTCCTTCGATATTCTTACTTTCCGCTTCAGGCGGGTATTTCAGCTCACTATGGATAAACTGATCCATGGCTTTATTTCCTCCAGGATAAAATGGCGAATGTATAAAACTCTCCGGCTTTTTAGATTTTTTCATGAGACAAAATTACGAAAACGGAGACAATAAAAATCTGCCGAAGTTATTAACAATCATTAGTGAATAAATTTTATAAAATTGTGTTCACGTTAGATTTTTATGATATAAATTTGTACCCATTAATTAATTATTAATTTATAAAAAAATGGCAACAGCTAAAAAGAAAGCTCCTGCAAAAAAAGCAGCAGCGAAAAAACCAGCAGCTAAGAAAGCTCCTGCGAAAAAAGCGGCAGCTAAGAAAGCTCCTGCAAAGAAAGCAGCCCCTGCAAAGAAAGCAGCGGCAAAGAAAGCTCCTGCAAAGAAGGCAGCAGCAAAGAAAAAATAGTAATTCGGTTTACTATGTGAAAAGCCTCTCGCAAAAACGGGGGGCTTTTTGTTTTTACTCTCATTTGTATTTCCCTTGACATTTTTACTTTTGCATCCAATTAAAAAATAATCAAAATGAAATTCTTTATAGATACAGCTAATCTTGATCAGATTAAAGAAGCACACGACTTAGGGGTGCTTGATGGTGTAACAACGAACCCTTCGCTAATGGCTAAGGAAGGCATTAAGGGGCATGATAATATCATGAAACATTATGTAGATATTTGCAATATAGTGGATGGCGATGTCAGTGCTGAAGTGATTGCTACGGACTTTGCAGGTATGGTGAAGGAAGGCGAATTCCTTGCTACGCTGCATCCGAATATTGTGGTGAAAGTGCCGATGATTAAAGATGGAGTCAAAGCAATACGGTACTTCTCTGATAAGGGTATTCGTACGAATTGCACCTTGGTTTTCTCTGCCGGGCAGGCGTTGCTTGCCGCTAAAGCAAGGGCTTCTTATGTCTCCCCGTTTATTGGGAGGCTGGATGATGTGTCTTACGATGGCGTTGCTTTGATAGAGCAGATTGTGGATATTTATTGCAATTATGGTTTCGAGACGGAGGTATTGGCGGCATCCATTCGGCATACTGTTCACATCATCAAATGTGCCGAAGCCGGTGCGGATGTGGTTACCTGCCCCTTGAATGTGATCCTTGATTTGCTCAAGCATCCGCTTACTGATATTGGTTTGGCGAAGTTTTTGGCTGACGCGAAGAAGTAAATCTCTTACTAAAATGTTGCTCCATATCCATCCTGATAATCCTAATGAAAGGACTATTAAGCAGGTGGTGGAATGCTTGAAGGATGGCGGTGTGATTATCTTCCCGACGGATACGGTGTATGCCTTGGGATGCGACATTCATCAACATAAAGCGGTGGAGAAATTATGCCGCATAAAGGGCGTTAAGTTAGAGAAGTCGAACTTCTCTTTTATCTGTTATGATTTGAGTGCTATTTCGGATTATACCCAGCAATTCGACCGCGAGGTGTATAAGCTGATGCGGAGTACGTTGCCCGGTCCGTTTACTTTTATTCTGAATGCCAGTAATAATGTGCCGAGTCTTTTTAAATTCAGGAAGAAGACCATCGGTATCCGCGTACCGAAGAATAATATTGCGCGTGATATTGTCAAGGAATTGGGGCATCCGATAATGAGTACTTCGCTGCGGAATGAGGACCCGATGTTTGAGTATCATACCGATCCGGAATTGATTCAGGAGGAGTATCATAACCTCGTGGATATGGTGATAGATGGCGGCATTGGGGGCACCGAGGTATCTACTATTATTGATTGTACGATTAGTCCGCCTACCTTGATTCGGCAGGGAAAGGGCGAGGTGGATTTTCTATAATCATCACCTTTTAGCAATCAAAAAAAAGCCCTTTGATAGGATTCATCGAAGGGCTTTTTTTATATTATTATTCCAAGAAAATTATTCATCAAACAAGAAAGAATAATGACCGTTGGTGGTCAAAGAATCGTTCTCGCACATGATGTACCGGAAGGTGATATTCCCTAATGCCGATGCGAGAAAAGTCAGCGTTTGTCCGGCTGGTACGGTAACGAAAATCCCTGGAATATCGCCGAGGTTTTTTATCAAATAAAACTTCAATGCAACAGTACCATCATTCGTAATGGTGAAGTGGTCAGTTGCCAGCAGGGTACGGCTCGCGACCTTATCTATCGAAGCCTTCAAAATAGCACTTACAAGGGGATTTTTCTCTGCCTTTTTCTGAATTTCTTCGACATCGACATAGCGTTCCAATTCGGTGTCGTTGCCGCTATATGCTTTTAGTAAATCGCCAAATATCTGATGCATCGCTTTTCCATTTACTTTTCTTCCTGTTTCTACATTTCCGGCAGCACTTCCATGAGCACCTTTTTTACCGGACACGAGTCCTTCAGCTCCTAAAATCAGGGTATGAAATGCAGTAATTATTGTACGAAGAGCAGCCAATCCCGGATAAGGCTCCATCAAATCAGCCTTTGTTAATATTGCAGCAATCCGATCATCAATATGCCCTTCAGTCATCACCGCATGACCTCCCTGCCAGATGGTTTCGTACTCCTCCGTTCCCTTCTCAAAAACTTTTTGTGTTTCCAAATCCCACTTCGCGATATTGGTGTGTTCTAACTGATCTACCAATTCATCTTTCGTAAAAACTTTACCATGCTGAACGCCGATCGTAACCTTCCATTTGTTGAATAACAACATGTAGGCAAGATGCTGCGGATGGAAGATAATATAAAGTGCCTGCATGGCGGGATCGGAAAGCCCAGCTTCCTTGAGATTGTTATCCATGTAGGTGCTGATTCGCGCCATCATGATCCAGTTGCCGACGGTCGAACTGATGAAAAAATTATTGAAGTGCATGAACGTTAAAACGAAAATGCGGTACTGTCTCTGCGTTGGATATTTCATATTTATCTTGTTTTATTAATTATTTCTAAGGCGGCTAAATTACATTAATTATTAAGAACCAAGAATAGTTGCAAAAATAGTTACGAATAAATTTCTTTCATTTCAAAGAATCTTACCTACAACAGGTAGTATAAACTCTCCTAAATGCTGTTTTATAAAACCATAAGATAGTTTCCTGATGCACCCGCGAACGCTCGCCAGACCTTCAGGAAGTTTCCTGACGCATCCGCGAACGCTCGCCAGACCTTCAGGAAGTTTCCTGACGCACCCGCGAACACTCGCCAGACCTTCAGGAAGTTTCCTGACGCACCCGCGAACGCTCGCCATACCTTCAGGAAGTTTCCTGACGCATCCGCGAGCACTCGCCATACCGTAGGGAAACTATCTTATGGTTCGGCGAGGGTTTTTTGATGGGAATTTACGTTGAAACACTCCTTATATATAGGAGGGGCTTTATTTTGATGATTTGAGAGTAGGGGGAAAGGAGTTGGAAGATATTAATGGAATTCTATATCTTTGCATTGATTAAAAAAGCGGGGTAGCCGAAAACCGAACAGAGTAAGCGCAATGAAAAATTTATTTATAAACATGAAACATTATTTTTTGATCGTAGTCGTAGTAATAGTATTTTCTGCCTGTGAAAAAGATATTTCTGCCTGCTTTACCGCAAGTAAAACTACTGCTCTGCAAGGGGATAACATTTCGTTTAATGATTGCTCAAAAGGTGGTGGTTTCCTTGATAGCTCTGATCCTAATAATTGGACTTGGGATTTTGGTGATGGTTCCACAGGAACTGGTGCCGCAATTAACCATGCTTTCATAGACACTGGAATGTACATTGTAACGCTTACGGTAAAAGATGAAGATGGGGATAAAACAGGAACAACAAGCCAATCAATAAAGGTGATTGACTCTGTATGCTATGCAATATTTTGGTCCAAAAATTCACCCGTAGGTATTAATGTATATATTAGTGCAATTGGATTGAATGGATGGATTGAACAGGATTTTTCAACTGCACCAACATGTGGAACAAATAAATGTTTTAATCCTGTTTTTTTTAAAGAAGGAAGCTATCATTATGACGCGATGTCAACAGTTAAAAATTGGTCAGGAGACATTGTTGTCAAACATGGTCAATGTACAGCGGTTCAATTAGATTAGAATTTAGATACAAAGGATTTTTATCAATCATCAAATAAAAAGCGGTGCATCATGTACCGCTTTTTTTATGTCTGAAAAGAAGATTCTCTGTCTTGAATTCTGAAAATATCCCTGTTTTTATCCCCATCACAAAACTTTAACTAAATTTTTTCGTATTCTATATCAACCACTTACGAACAAATAATATAAAAACAGGTACTATGTATTGCATGGTATTATATTTTTTTCGTAATTTTGCGCCCATGGAAAATTATATAGCTAACGTAGAAGCACAAATGCGGAAAGGAATACTGGAACTCTGTATCCTTAATATCATCGCCTCGGAAGAAGAAATCTATCCCTCCGAAATCATCGCCAGGTTGAAAGAATCAAAACTAATCGTCGTCGAAGGAACTCTCTATCCCCTGCTCACACGATTGAAAAACCAAGGACTACTATCCTACCAATGGGTCGAAAGTCCATCCGGTCCACCCAGAAAATATTATGCCCTCACCGAAGACGGAAGGGCATGTCTCGATGAGCTGAATAAAACATGGAACGAACTAATATTTGCAGTAAAACAAACAATAAAAAAATCTAAAAGAAATGAAGAAAACAGTAACAGTTAACATCGGTGGAATCGTATTCCACATTGATGAGGATGCTTTTGAATTGCTCCACAAGTATCTCGAAACCATTAAGGCGCACTTCCATACTTCGGAAGGGAAAGAAGAAATCACATCGGATATTGAAGCCCGCATCGCCGAGCTTTTCTCCGAGAAATTGAAGAACGGCAAACAGGTTGTTTCTATCGAAGATGTGAACGAAGCAATCGCCATCATGGGCAAACCGGAGGAGTTTGGCGGTGACGAATCTAATAGTTCCAATGCTTCTGATAAAACTAAAGGTGAGAATAATCAGCACTCCGATGGACAGTATGGCTATAGTTATGGTTATAATTATGGAGGCAAGCGCGAGAATTATCAGTACACCGGAACCTACACCAAACGCCGTGTTTATCGCAATCCTGATGATAAGGTTTTGGGAGGAGTTTGCTCTGGTATCAGTTCTTATTTGGACATTGATCCTCTGTGGATGCGATTGATATTTGCGGTGATGTTCTTCGGTTTCGGAAGCGGATTGTTGATCTATATTATTCTTTGGATCATCATCCCGGAAGCCAAGACTACTGCGGAGAAGCTGGAGATGCGAGGCGAGAAAGTCAATGTCGAAAACATTGAGAAAAACATCAAGGAGGAGATGGATAATCTGAAGAATAAGTTCGAAGATTTCAAGAAGGAAGCCAAGGACATGGGGTCTAAGGATAGACGGGATAGAGCTCGCGGGGTAGTAGGAAATATTGCACATGGATTCATTTCCGGTATCTTGGTTTTGATAAATGTTTTCATCAAATTCTTTGGGGTAATATTTGTCGTCATCGGTATCGCGGTATTCATCGTTCTTATCAGGATATTGCTTGGCGGAATCGGATGGTATCCTATGGGGCATCCGCATTTGGCGATGCTGTTTTTTGATTCCCGAACCCAGGTATTATGGTCGAGTATCGGCATCTCTTTATTAGTCGGGATACCGCTCCTGATGCTGATGTATAAAGGCTTCCGGTTGATCTTCAATATCAAAACCCGTAACCGCCCATTGAATATTATTGCAGCAAGTGTATGGTTGGTGGGTGTCGTTATTTGTTCCATAATATTCTTTAATAAATTAGATAATTACAATGAAAAAAGCACCACCCGAATTGATGCCAACATCACCCAGCCGGCAGGAGATATTCTCTATGTAGATGTGGATAGAAACGAGCAAGATGAATGGAGCGACAACACCCATTTCCAGTTTGGCGACATCGGTACATTCAGCGATGATAACGGACTCATTAATTTCCATAATGTGGACCTCAAGATTCAGAAAAGCAATGACGATAATTTCCATCTTACCAAGGTTCAATCGGCTCGCGGAAGGACCTACAAAGAAGCTGAAACCTTTGCCCACGGCATCAATTCGGAGGTGAAGCAAAAAGATTCTTTGTTGATAATTCCTAATTATTATTCGTTGGATGAGAAGACGAAATTCAAATTCCAACACCTCAACTTTATCCTGAAAGTACCTGTCGGCAAGAGTGTTTATTTAGCTCAAAGAACGAAATATATTCTCGATGATATTGACAATCTGAATGACACCGAAGACCGCCACATGGTGAACCACAAATGGGTCATGACCGACCGCGGTTTGAAGTGTGTGGATTGTAAAGGGTTGTAATTATTTCCCCACCCGTTGCAAGCCTTGAGTCGCTAAATCATAATCAGGATCTAACTCCAATGCTTTCTTATAATCAGCAGAAGCAGCCTTCTTATTTCCCAAACCTTCATAGCTTAAACCCCGCATGTAATATGCCTCCGCATACTTGGCATCGCTTGCAATGGCATCAGAGAAATGCTTCACGGCTTGCTCATTATTCTTTGCAAATTCATGACTGATATACCCAAGATTGTAATGCGCATATTTATACTTCGGATCTATTTGCAGGATGATGTTATAATCCGCAATAGCCTTATCAATCTCGCCCATGTCCTGCATAAAATAACCTCTGTCGTAGTATGCCTCCACACTGTTTGGATGCAGGTTGATAGCGGTATTGAAATACTGTAAAGCGATGTTGTCTTTCTTGGTCGAAAAGAGTATCCCTAATTGTAATATTGCCTCATAATACTTCGGATTTTGTTCGATAGCAGTCTGGAAGCTGGAGATGGTTTTTGCGGTATCGTGAAGCTCCTTAAAAGTCATTCCCTTCATGAAATAAGCTTTGGGATTATGGATATCTATCTTCAAGGCATCGTCAATATATCCAAGGGTCTTAGTGTAGTCCTGAACAAACAAATACAACTCTGCAAGTTTGAGCATCGCTTCGACATTCTTAGTATCTAATTTAAGACATCGTTCCAATGCTTCTTTGGAAAACCTGGTCTTGTTCATCGCGAAGTATATATCGGCAACTGTCAGGTAATACGGGGCTTTCAGGCTATCCATCATCAGGGCATGAGTCATATCTGTGAAGGCTGAATTAATATCCTTTTCAGATAGGAACAACACCGCTCTTTCATGCAAAAGGTCTGCATCCTTAGGGCGATTCTTTATCCTTATAGTAAGTTCTTCTATCTTCCTTTCGATGCTTGAAGTATCGGTAGATGCAATAGATTTATCGTCCTTCTTAGGGTTATTATTACATGAGAAGATAAAGAAGAAAAGGAGAAAGAGAAGAAGAGTTTTGATACTCCTTACCACTATGGTATGAAGTGTATGAAGGTTCACGAAGAAGCTGTTTCAGATTATTTCTTAGCGTCTAATGCCTCCCTAATCTTGGCTTCTATTTCATTCGCCAGTTCTGGATTATCGCCTAATAAAACCTTTACGGCATCACGTCCTTGTCCGAGTTTGGTATCGCCATAACTAAACCAAGATCCGCTCTTCTTGATGATATTATTATCCACACCGAGGTCCACTATTTCGCCATTCTTGGAGATTCCTTCGCCATACATAATATCGAATTCCGCAATCTTAAACGGAGGCGACACTTTGTTCTTCACTATCTTCACTTTGGTTCTGTTACCAACGATGTTATCGCCATCTTTTATCTGACCGATTCTACGAATATCTATGCGAACGGATGCATAAAACTTCAGGGCATTACCGCCGGTAGTTGTTTCGGGATTACCGAATACGATACCTATCTTTTCTCTCAACTGATTAATAAAAATACAGCAGCAACCGGTACGGCTGATGGTGGAAGTAAGTTTACGCAATGCTTGCGACATCAATCGGGCATGCAAACCCATTTTGCTATCGCCCATTTCGCCTTCGATCTCGCTCTTGGGAGTCAAGGCGGCTACCGAATCTATGACGATAATATCTATTGCGCCAGACCGAATCAGGTTCTCGGTAATCTCTAATGCTTGTTCGCCATTATCGGGTTGGGAGATCAAAAGATTCTCTACATCCACGCCTAATTTCTTGGCATAGCCCATATCGAAGGCATGCTCTGCATCAATGAATGCGGCGATACCTCCCATCCTTTGTGCTTCAGCGATTGCATGAATGGAGAGGGTTGTTTTACCGGACGATTCCGGTCCATAAATTTCTATCACTCTTCCTTTTGGGAAGCCACCAATACCGAGGGCATGATCTAAGCCGATAGAGCCGGTCGAGATAGACTCGATAGCATCTATGGGGGCATCCCCGAGCTTCATGATGGCTCCTTTTCCGAAGTTCTTTTCGATTTTATCAATCGTCATCTGGAGTGCTTTCATCTTCTCTGCATGTAATGCATTTGCTTTTTTATCTTCTGCCATGATTATTTATTTATTTGTGGGCGCAAAGATATAAAAAGGAATTGAGGTATATTGTTAGTCCTTCATTTATCTTTTCGAGTTTAGAATTCTGTGGGAATGTTTCATTTTGCAGAAACGGATATTGATTTATTTTGAGAAGAGTATCTTTGGCACTTTAAAATTTCAAATTCATGAAGACGATTTTATTCATTTGTTTTAGCCTTTTGATAGCAACTCATTGCATTGCACAAAAGGCATATACTTACCAATTTCTTAATAAGGATTGGGAGGAGGAGCGTAGAACTAATAAGAAAGAATACCCAGCATTTTATAAAATTAGTACTTGTTATAAAAAGATTCCTTCAACCTATACCATTGAGAAAATAGATGACAATGAAAACTCAAAAGACAGTTTGTTACACATTGTTGTTATGGAGAAAAAAGAAGGCGTTCCTTTCCTTAATATTTATGTTAAAAATGAGAGTGTAGATATGAATGGTAGGACTGATATTGACGGGAGATGCGGATTAAAAATTATTCCTGGTAACTATCAAATCAATTTGTCTTATGCTGGATGCACTCCTATAACTATAAGTGATTTTAAAATCGAGCCTCATATAAAATATATAATAAATATAACCTTGGGCTGTACAGGGAAGGGTTCTATAATGCATATTCAAAGCAAAAGAAATCTATCAACAGATGAACTTGATAAATTGGTTGATGATATTACCAACGATAAAGGTGAAGAAAACGAACTTATCCTTTACAAGATTTGTTATTACGGTTTTGAAATTTAAATCATACTTTCCATAATCCAATAATAAACACTCCCTCCAATTCCCTATCATTACAGCCGATCAGGCAAAAGGCGTTTCGGCTGAACTTCAAATGATATACTTTGATGTCCAAAAAAGAGGCGTTTTCAACATTTCGCGGTTGTTTTGAACTGAAATGTATTAATAATAGCACCAAGGTTTTGAACCTTTATACTGTTAAACCGACAAAAAAGGTCGTTCGAGGCAACATTTTGACAGTTTATCCTTACAAGACAGTCTTCTATCCTTACAGGACGGTCTTCTATCCTTACAAGACCGTCCTCTATCCTTAGAAGACCGTCCTCTATCCTTAGAAGACCGTCTTCTATCCTTAGAAGACGGTCTTCTATCCTTACAAGACTGTCCGAGCATCCTGACAGGGGCGTTTCAGCTCCTGTCAGGTTACAGCGTTACAAGTTAATCCAATGAAATGAATCCTGACAGCAGCAGGGGGCTTTGTCAGGATTATTTTTCTAACTTTGCCGCCACAATAAAGAATAAAATTATGACAACAGTAATCACCATCTTACTCGTATTCGCAGGCATCATCGCCTTGCTCTTAATCATTGGGCTTTTTATGAAGAAGAACCATTACGCGAAACGCGAAATTATCATTAATGTACCCCGACAAAATGTATTCAACTTCTTAAAACTCCTAAAGAACCAAGAAAAGTTCAACCAAAGGGCAGCCGTGGACCCTAACAGGAATTGGGAATACAAAGGAACAGACGGAACAGTGGGATTCATTATCTCTTGGAAGGGAAATAAAAGTGCCGGAGAAGGCGAAAAAGAAATTATGAGCCTCGTCGAAGGAAAAAGGATTGAAACACAAATTCGATTTGTAAAACCAATGGTTACCAGTGCCACAATAATCATGGAGACGGAATCATTATCCGATACCCAAACCAAAGTATCTATGAGCAATGCCGGCATATTGCCATATCCTTGGAACATAATGATCCCTATGTTCGAGAAGATGTTTGCGAAGGATATGGAAAATAGTTTGGCAACTTTAAAAAACATTCTCGAGAAATAGCGTAAACCCTGACGGCAGAGAAAGAGCCAGAGAAAAGTCTGCCGAGAACAAAATATTTAACATCATTTTTACATGGAAACTTGCACAACAAAAAAAGTTTCCGTAGTTTTGCGCCCTCAAAATAAAAAACAACGCCTTGGAAACAGACGAAAGAATACTGAATACCGCGAAAGATTTATTCTGGAAATACGGAATAAAAAGTATTACCATGGATGACATCTGCAAAGAACTCGGCATGTCTAAAAAGACCATCTATCAATACTTCACCGACAAAGACAGCGTGGTAAACAAAATAGCCAAAGACGAAGTAGCCCTCCGACAAAAACAATGCGACATCATCTGCGGACAATCCAAGAATGCCATCCACGAAATCCTCCTCATGATGAAACAAATGAGCGAAATGTTTAGCCGTATGCACGCCAAATTGTTTTACGATTTACAAAAATACCACCCCGAAGCCTGGCAATACTTTATTGAATACAAAGAAAATTATATCCTCTCCACCATCGAAAAGAATTTGAAAAGAGGAATTCAAGAAGGCTTGTATCGAGAGAGTTTGAACATCAAAATCATGGCGCGATTGCGTGCATACCAAGTAGAGATGGCATTCAATCCAACCATTTTCCCTCCCGAAAAATTCTCATTGATAGATGTTCAAATGCAAATGATAGAACATTTCCTTCATGGTGTTGCCACCGTTAAAGGGCTTAAGATGATTGCGAAATATCAAGAAAAGAAAGACAAAAAATAACCATGACAGCAAACAGATTTAAAATATTTTATCTCCTCATTCGTCTAAACTCCAAATGGATAATTTCAAACCAATAATTGAACGGATTAATATGATTAATAAACCACAAACAAACACCAATCAAATGAAGACACAAAAAGGATGGAAATGGTCGGCTTATATGCTACTTTCATTACTTTCACTGACCTTTATATCTTCTATTGTCTTTGCTCAAAACAATGAAAATGTTAGACAACTGAAAGCAAATGAAACTTTCAACTTCAGCCTCCAGCAATGCATTGACTTTGCCTATCAAAACCAAGTGGACGTAGTCAACGTCCAGCTCGATGAGAAGATTGCAAAAGGAAAGATTAATGAAATCGCAGGAACCGGATTACCACAAATAAATGCAAGTTTCGACTTGAAAGATTTCCTCGCAATTCCCACTTCACTAATCCCAGCTGAATTCTTCGGAGGAAAGAAAGGAGAATTCATAGCCGTAAAATTCGGCACACAATATAATGCCACGGCTGATATATCCGCCTCCCAGCTTTTGTTTGATGGAACTTATTTAGTAGGGTTAAAAGCATCTAAAACCTATTTTGAATTATCTCAAAAGAATACCACCCGTACGAAAATAGAAACTGCAGCTACCGTAACTAAAGCTTATTATGCTACTTTAATAGCAGCAGAAAAGATAAACTTGATTGACGCAAATATCTCGCGAGTAAAGAAGTTGTTGGATGATACAAAGGCAATGTATGATAATGGTTTTGTAGAGAAAATAGACCTCGATAGAATAACAGTCGCCTATAATAACATCACCGTCGAGAAGGAAAAGGTAACTCGATATATCGTATTAAGTTATAATTTATTAAAATTCCAAATAGGCATGAGTCAAAGCGCAGTCCTTATCCTTACAGACAATTTGAATAACTGGGATGTAGCCAACTGGGATATTAAAACTGATGGATTTGATTGTAAAAATCGTATTGAATTCTCTTTAATGGATGTTCAAAAAAGATTAGCTTTACTGGATTTGAAAAGATACAAATCGGGTTACTATCCAAGCCTGTTTGCCTATGGAGATTTTAATTATGCACAATTATCAAACTCCATTGAACTGACTAATGCCCATGTGAAATGGTATCCCACAGGGCTTATTGGTGCTAAATTAACACTCCCTATTTTAGATGGGTTACAAAAGAACGCAAGAATCGTTCAAGCTAAATTAAATCTTAAAAAAGTAGAGAACCAACAGGAGAGTTTAGAGAATTCCCTTACCTTTCAAATGAATTCTGCTAAGACTACCTATGATAATAGTGTTTCGAGCCTTAAAGTACAAAAGGATAATATCAAACTTGCAGAGAATATCTACAATGTTTCAAAAAAGAAATATGACCAAGGAGTGGGTTCTAATCTTGAAGTTATAACAGCACAAACAGTTTTGAAAGAAGCGCAGGATAACTACTACGGAGCATTATTTGATGCGTTAAATGCAAAGGTTGATTTAGATAAAGCTCTCGGAAACATAAAATAAAATCGTAAACAAAACATACAAAAATATATGAAAAATTTAATAATAATTCTTGGTGTGTACACCTTGGTCATGTCTTGTTCTTCCGACAAAGGAGGAGATAAAAGGACGCAGTTAGATAAGTTAAAAAAGCAGGAAGTAGAAATTTCAGAGAAGATTAAAACTCTCGAAAAAGAAATTGCCGCCGAAAGTAAAACAAGTGAGAACATTAAAGAGAGGATGGTCGCTGTTACCACTCTTGAAATGAAACCCTTTAAGCATTATGTAGAAATTCAAGGCAGGGTTGATGCTACAGAAAACATAAATGTAAGCCCTAAGATGGCGGGATTAGTTACGAAAATAAATGTCAAAGAAGGCGATGAAGTCCATACAGGAACCGTATTAGCAGAGATGGATGATCAGGTTGTCAAACAAAGTATTGAAGAGGTTAAAAATGCTTTATCTCTTGCAACAACTTTGTTTGAGAAACAAAAAAACCTTTGGGATCAGAAGATAGGAAGTGAAGTTCAGTTTCTCACTGCAAAAAATCAAAAAGAGAGTTTAGAAAAGAAATTAGCGACTTTGGATGAACAATTAGATATGTCCAGAATTAAAGCTCCTTTTGGTGGCACTGTAGATTTGGTTTCCTTGAGAGTAGGGCAAGGTGCTATGCCAGGTTTGCCATCTATTCGTGTGGTGAATCTTTCTAAATTAAAAGCAAAGGCTGATGTTGCTGAAGCATACGCTTCCAAAGTAAAAGTCGGTAACGATGTGGTCGTTGTGTTCCCTGATTTAAATAAAGAAATCAAAGCTACGATTTCTTTTGTGGGTACTGTTATTGATCCTTTGAACAGAACATTTACAGTAGAGGTTAAATTGGATGGGAATGTTCCCGATTATCATCCTAATATGATTGCCGTTTTGAAAATTATTGATTACAAAAGGGATTCTTCTTTTGTGGTACCTATTAATGTGGTTCAAAATTCTGAAGAAGGTAAATACTTATTTTTAGCCGTGAAAGAAAATGGTAAAACAGTTGCTAAAAAACAAATGGTATCTGTTGGACTTTCTTATAACGGAGAAACTGAAATTACGAATGGTTTAAGTTCATCAGATCAGATTATTACAACTGGTTTTCAAGACCTCAACAACGGAGAATTATTAAAATTCTAAACAACAATTTTTATGGTAGATAAGATAAAAGAATTTTTCCTTAGCAGTTGGGCTATAAATAATAAAACCAGTATTTTTATCCTGACAATTATCATCACCTTTGCCGGTATGTTATCCTATATAAACTTACCCAAAGAGAAGTTCCCTGATATAGTCATTCCAACAATATTTGTAAGCACAGTTTATCCTGGAACCTCGCCTGCGGATGTTGAAAATCTGATTACAAAACCATTAGAGAAACAAATTAAAGCAATCTCTGGTGTTAAGAAACTTACAAGTAATTCTGTTCAGGATTTCTCAAATGTTATTGTTGAATTCAATACGGATGTTTCAGTACCTTTGGCTAAACAAAAGGTGAAAGATGCGGTAGATAGAGCTCGTGTGGATCTGCCTACTGATTTACCGAAAGATCCTTCTGTTATGGATTTCGATTTCTCGGAAATGCCGATTCTCTTTGTTAATATTTCTGGGAATTTCGATTTAAAGAAACTTAAAGCATTTGCAGATATAGCAAAAGATAGAATTGAATCCATGAAAGAGATTACTCGTGTAGATATTGTGGGAGCAAGAGATCGAGAAATACAGATTAACGTGGATATGTACAAAATGCAAGCCGTAAATCTAACAATGGATGATATATTCAGAGCTGTAAATTTCGAGAATCTGACTATCTCTGGAGGAGAGGTAAACATGGATGGAATGAAGCGTGCAGTCAGTATTAGAGGGGAATTCAAAGATCCGAGATTGCTGGAAAATTTGGTCATCAGAACAATGTCTGGTGCTGAAGTTTATCTGAAAGATATCGCTACTTTGGACGATACATTCAAGGAGAAAGAATCTTATGCAAGGCTTCAGCATGAGAACGTAATTACGTTAAATATTATCAAACGGAGCGGAGAAAATTTGATTGATGCCTCCGATAAAGTTCGGGCAATTGTTAGTGATTTGCAGAAGAACAAATTCCCCGAAAATCTTAGGATAACATTGACAGGAGATCAGTCATCGCAGACAAGAGCAACACTGCATGACCTTATCAATACTATTATTATTGGTTTCATCCTCGTTACATTATTACTAATGTTTTTTATGGGTGTTACGAATGCCATTTTCGTTGCCCTTTCCGTGCCATTATCTATGTTCCTTGCTTTCTTGATTATGCCTGGCATCGGCTTCTCTTTGAATATGATTGTACTCTTTGCTTTCCTACTTGCATTGGGAATTGTAGTTGATGATGCTATTGTAGTAATTGAGAATACGCACCGAATATTCAACAACGGAAAAGTGAATATAGTTAAAGCTGCAAAGATGGCAACGGGGGAAGTCTTCCTTCCTGTATTATCAGGTACATTGACGACCCTTGCACCATTTATTCCTCTCGCATTTTGGAAAGGAATTATTGGTAAATTTATGTTCTTTTTACCGATAACATTAATCATTACTTTGCTTGCTTCTCTTGTGGTGGCTTATGTTATTAATCCTGTGTTTGCAGTGCAGTTTATGAAGCCGCATGGAAATGAAAATAGTCCTGAATATATCAAGAAAAGAAATAAGGGATTAAAAATATCCACTATTATTTTCATTGCGCTTGCATTGATCTTCTATGCTTCAAAGTCCTTTGGAATGGGCAACTTCACGATGTTGTTATTAATCCTTATGCTTTTTAACAGATACATTTTACATAGCGTAACAAAGAAATTTCAAGAAATTGGGTGGCCTAAAATCCAAAAAAAATATGTTCAATTAATTACTTGGGCATTGCATAGATGGAGACCTGTATGGCTTTTAGTAGGCACGGTTGGATTATTCATCTTTACCATCATGTTGATGGGAAAATTCCCGCCTAAAGTTGTTTTTTTTCCAAGCGGAGAGCCTAACTTTTGCTATGTTTATATCACGCTGCCGATAGGTACAAGCACGGCTTATACCGATTCTATTACTCGTATTGTGGAGAATAAAGTTTATCAGGTGGTGGGAGAGAAAAATGATGTTGTCGAATCTGTTATTTCTAATGTCGCGATAGGTGCTACCGACCCGCAGAATGGGGACAAAGGAACGCTTCCCAATAAAGGAAAGGTTACCATTGCCTTCGTGGAATTCGCGAAGCGACATGGGCAAAAATCTTCCGTATTATTAGAAAAAATAAGGGCTGCAGTTACCAACTTACCTGGCGTTGAAATATCGGTTGATAAGGAAGCCAACGGACCCCCGACCGACAAGCCTATTAACATAGAAATTAGCGGTGATGACTTTAAGGAAATGAGTGTCGTATCAAGAGGATTGAAGAAGTATTTGGACTCCTTACAAATCGGCGGTGTGGAGGAATTAAAGTCGGATTTGCAGATTAATAAACCCGAAGTGGTGATAGATATTGATCGTGAACGTGCGAACCGCGAAGGTATTTCTACCGGACAAATCGGGATGGAAATTCGGAATGCCATTTTCGGAAAGGAAGTTTCTAAATTCAAAGATCCGAATGATGAATATCCTATTCAATTGCGATATAAAGCTGACCAAAGAAACAACATTGATGCCCTTCTTAATCTAAAGATTACCTATCGCGATATGGCTATGAATGGGGCTATTCGACAGGTTCCGCTGTCATCTGTGGCTACGATTCATTACGCGAATACTTATGGCGGAATCAGACGAAAAAATCAGAAACGATTAGTTACTCTATATTCCAATGTGCTTACCGGTTTTAATGCCAATGAAGTGGTAGAAAAAGTGCGAGCCGCAGCCGCAGAATTTCATACTCCCGACTCTGTTTCTATTAATCTTACAGGGGAACAAGAGCAACAAAAGGAGACTGGGGCATTCCTCGGGATGGCTCTGCTTACGGCATTATTGCTGATTATCCTTATCCTCGTCTTACAATTTAATTCCTTTTCGAAACCTGTTATCATCATCACTGAAATCTTCTTCAGCGTCATCGGAGTGTTGCTTGGATTCGTAATATTCCGCATGGATATGTCTATCGTTATGACGGGTATCGGGATTGTGGCGTTAGCCGGAATTGTGGTTCGTAATGGTATTCTTTTAATAGAATTTACGGAGCTGCTTCGGGCAGAAGGTTTGGAATTAAAAGCGGCAGTGATAGAAGCCGGAAGAACCCGTATGACGCCTGTTTTACTTACCGCATCGGCTACGATACTTGGGTTGATACCGCTGGCGGTGGGGATGAATATTGACTTCGTTACGATGTTCACAGAATTGAATCCACACATCTGGTTTGGAGGTGATAGTGTTGCATTCTGGGGACCGCTTTCGTGGACGATTATCTTTGGTTTGAGCTTCGCGACCTTCCTGACATTGATACTCGTTCCGGCGATGTATTTATTATCTGAAAAATTAAAAATAAAGATTGGATATTCCAAGAAAAAATAATGTGGATTGGGATTTCAAATCCACAACTGGGGATTAGAAATCCCCAATTGGAAATTCCAGAGCCTTATTCAGAAGAATGGAAGGGGTAAAGAAAATCCCTAATTCTTGGTGAGGAATTAGGGATTTTCGGCGGGCTGAATTTTAGGGCTGATCGGTATTGTTGCTCTTAAACGGGGATCGATTTTATCCAATCGTAGCCCCTCTCTTCCAATTCGAGAGCCAGTTCCTTACCCCCTGATTTTACTATTCTGCCATCGAATAAAACATGCACGAAATCGGGAATAATATAATCCAACAATCGCTGGTAATGGGTTACGACGATGACGGCATTTTCGGTAGTTTTTAATTTATTAACCCCATTCGCGACGATGCGCAAAGCATCAATATCCAAGCCGCTATCGGTCTCATCTAACAAAGCTAATTGCGGCTCCAGCATTGCCATTTGGAAGATTTCATTCCGCTTCTTTTCTCCGCCAGAGAAGCCCTCATTTACGGCACGGCTGGTGAGCGATTTATCCAATTCGACGAGCCTCATTTTCTCTTTCATCACGACTAAGAAATCTTTGGAATCCAACGGTTCCAAGCCATGATACTTGCGTTTTTCATTCACGGCAGTCTTCATAAAATTCGCGGTGGATACTCCCGGAATCTCGACAGGGTATTGAAAGGCAAGAAAGATGCCTTCCCGAGCACGGTCTTCGGGGGATAATTCCAACAAATCTTTGCCATTATAAATCACCTCGCCATCCGTCACCTCATATTCATCCCTACCAGCAAGTACGGCTGCCAAGGTACTTTTGCCAGAGCCATTAGGTCCCATAATGGCATGGACTTCGCCTTTATTTATTTCTAAATTTATCCCTTTCAGAATCTCTTTTCCTTCAATGGAAACTTTTAAATCTTTTATCTGTAACATACCTTGTTTTGTTATTGTTTTATGGCTGCAAATATACGAATCTTTTGGGGCTTAATGAGGAGGGTAAGTAGCATCGTTTTATTGCAGCTCCCCAAGAAGGGAGCTATCATAAAAGGATGATGAAAAAATTAATCCTGACAACTTCCCTCTTCTGCTGTCCGGTTGTTTTCTCATTTATTAATTCATAAGCCTGAAATTAATCCCTGGTAGTTTTATTTCCTTGCCTGTTTTTTTATTTCTTGCAACAATATTAGAGAACCAAATCTTAGACCCCATGTGGTATATACGTTTCAAGAATTGAATTTGATAATCATTTAGGCAATTTGATTTTGAAATTAAAGACCCTCGAGGTACCACGGCATCTGGACAATAAACATGTTCCATTTCAAAACTAACTATTTCATAGTCGGCAAGGTTATCTGGATCACCAATTGTTGATAGTTGATTCTTTGGATTAATGAAAATCTTATTATACCAAAACCCATCCTTATCCTTCTTTATTTGATTCCGATCTATTGTCTCGATTTTCGTTTCCAAACAAAGTGTTTTATTAAACCAACTCGAATCCTTTTTCTGAATTAGAGTTGAATCAAAAGTTGCATAAAGAAGCAATCGCTGATTACTCTCTTGTGAACTTGAGGTAAACCAAATTATAATTAATCCTATAATAAGGAACATAAATTTCATCCCGCAAAACTATTAATATTTGGAATAAGAAAAACAAGCCCTGAATTCCGTTATTAAATGTCGCCTTATATAAAGGAGTTGATTTCTGCCGGACAAGATTACCTATCGGGTCTTAGTTAATAAAAACAGAAACGAGACTCCGTTTTATGAAACGAGACTTCCTTTTCAAAAAAGAGATCTCCTTTTCAAAAAAGAGATTTCCTTTTCAAAAAAGAGACTTCCTTTTCAAAAAAGAGACTTCCTTTTCAAAAAAGAGACTTCCTTTTCAAAAAAGAGACTTCCTTTTCAAAAAAGAGATCTCCTTTTCAAAAAAGAGACTTCCTTTTCAAAAAAGAGATCTCCTTTTCAAAAAAGAGATCCCGTTTTATGACCTTTACACCCAAAAGGTGATCATTTCCACGTTCCTGATCCCATACGTACGGGATTCTCCCTTCAGGTTTTGATAATTAGAATTCCAATAAATAAAAACCTGTCGGCAGAAAAAGCCGACAGGAGCGTGGATTTTGTACGGTCGTATCAATTATTTTATCGTCATCGTCGTGTGATAGTCCCGTATTTACGGGGCTGCAACACGACGATGATGAGAATTATTATCTAAGTTCTGATTCGCTTACCCGACGCTGCCTTCGAGGCTAATGGCAAGCAACTTCTGGGCTTCGACAGCAAACTCCATAGGCAATTGATTAAAGACTTCCTTGCAATATCCATTGACAATTAAACCGACGGCATCCTCGGTGGAAATACCGCGTTGATTACAATAAAATATCTGATCTTCTCCCACTTTTGATGTTGTCGCTTCATGCTCTACCACGGCAGAACTATTATTCACCTCGAGGTAAGGAAAGGTATGCGCGCCACATTTATCGCCAAGCAAAAGACTGTCGCATTGAGAGAAATTACGGGCATTCGTAGCCTTTTTATTAATCTTCACCAAGCCCCGATAACTATTCTGGCTCTTTCCGCCGGAGATGCCTTTAGAGATGATCGTACTCTTAGTATTCTTGCCAATATGAATCATCTTGGTGCCGGTATCAGCTTGCTGGTAATTATTGGTAACTGCCACCGAATAAAACTCGCCAATAGAATTATCACCCTTCAGGATAACTCCCGGATACTTCCAAGTGATAGCCGAGCCGGTCTCTACCTGTGTCCACGAAATCTTGGAGTTTTTGCCGGCACATATTCCTCGCTTGGTAACGAAGTTATAGATGCCGCCAATTCCTTCTTTATTTCCCGGATACCAGTTCTGCACGGTGGAGTATTTTATCTGCCCGTTCTCCAAAGCAATCAGCTCTACAACCGCTGCGTGTAGCTGGTTTTCATCCCGCATGGGCGCAGTGCAGCCTTCCAAATAACTTACATAACTTCCTTCATCGGCGATGATTAAAGTGCGTTCAAATTGCCCGGTATTGGCGGCGTTTATTCTGAAATAAGTGGACAATTCCATAGGGCATCTCACCCCCTTTGGAATATAGCAAAACGATCCATCACTAAAGACCGCAGAGTTCAAAGCCGCAAAGTAATTATCGGTATGCGGAACGACAGATCCCAGATATTCCCTCACCAATTTGGGATGATGCTTCACGGCATCTGAAAAGGAGCAAAAGATAATCCCTAATTCGCCCAGTTTTGCCGTAAAGGTCGTCTTCACCGAAACGCTATCAATCACGGCATCCACCGCCACGCCTGTCAGTCGCTTCTGCTCTTCTAATGAGATGCCCAGCTTCGCAAAGGTTGCCAACATTTCAGGATCCACTTCATCCAAAGAGTTCAACACTTTCTTGGCTTTCGGGGCAGAATAATAAATAATATCTTGATAATTTATCGGCGGATGATGGATATTTGCCCAATTAGGTTCCTCCAAAGTCAACCAATGACGATAGGCTCGCAAACGCCATTCTAATAACCATTCCGGCTCTTCTTTTTTAGCAGAAATAAAACGAACTATATCCTCTGATAAGCCCGCTGGTGCGGCATCTGATTCAAAATCGGAAACGAAACCATACTTATATTCTGAGTTCGCTACCTGCTCTAATAATTCTTGTTCTGATGTCATAAAATCCAATTAAACAGAGAAACTTTCGCCACAGCCACAGGTCCGGCTCGCATTCGGATTATTGAATTGAAAACCCTTGCCGTTCAACCCATCGGTGAATTCCAACTCCGTGCCTAAGAGATACAAAAAACTCTTTTTATCCACCACTATCTTCACCCCTTTATCCTCAAAAACCTTGTCGTCAGCCTTCATCGTGTTATCAAAATCGAGCTTATAAGAAAGCCCCGAACACCCTCCGCCCTCTACTCCTACGCGGACAAAATAGTTTTCATCGTACTTACCCTCGCCCCGAAGGGTCGTTAATTTCTCTTTCGCTTTTTCAGTTACTGTTATCATGTTAATACTATTTTATTTAGAATGCAAAACTACAAAAATGCCGCGACATTTTCGAGGGCTGTAATCTCAAGATTTTCTTTCACAGAAATACCGATAAACTTGATCCAAATCGAAACCTGTTTTAATAAACCACGAAGCTTTTTTGTTGAATCATGAAACTGTTTTGAAGAATCACGAAACTGTTTTAAAGAACCACGAAACTGTTTAGGAAAACCACGAAACTGTTTAGGAAAACCAATAAGCTTTTTAGGAAAACCAGCTTCGTGTTTTGTCGAAACAAGTTGCTGTTTTGTCAAAACAGTAACTCCGTATAAGGCATCGGCAAAGAGGTTTTACGGTCTTTATTACACCATTATCATGCTTTTAGCTGTCAACACGGTTACTTTTCCTTGAATCGCCATTTTTCCATTTCCGCTTTCGCGGGATAAAATGGAAGCCGCAGGAAATCGGGTTTTAATTCCCCTTTATCCTCCGAATTAAATGAGAAATCGTCTCCAAAAAATTCCCCTGAAGCCTCCCTTTCTGCAAAAATATAGCCCCATCGCCCTCCCCATTAATCCTATAATTAAATGAAAAAGGAGCCGACGCCGAATCCCAATTCATCGTCTGCCCAAAGCGAAGGTCGTGGAAAAAAAGTGCATCCTTTTCTTGAGTAATAGCATAAAATCCCTGCGAAAAACGAATCAATTTTTGCATCCGCTCCTCCCGAATTTCATCTCTGATAAGGCTATCATTTCGGGGAATAAAATAAAATTCGATCTCCTTTTTGGAATCCAGCAAAGAATAATTCCCGACCCAATATCCGCTATCATTGGATGCAATCGCGTTCCACAAAATCGCATTCAGCGGAGTCGGCGTAGTCATCATCGAAGTGTAATTATGATGCTGCGCTTTCATCGAATTCACCATCGTTTTATCCACCTGCTTTTTAATAATAAAAGTGAAGACAAGGTACATCGTACTAATCGTCAAACCCCCGATAACAAAGGCTTTCCTTGCCCTTGCATCCCTCTTTAATATCAATAATGCAAGGGTAGAAATCAAGATCGGCAACGTATAAAAAGGGTCTATCACGAAGATGGTATTTATTGAAATACGGTCGTGCGAGAATGGTTCCAGCAAACCCGTTCCGTACGATGTTAAACAATCTAAAAACAAATGCGAAAACGAGGTGATGAAGAAGAATTTCAGCCAATCTTTATGCGTCGTTTCTCGCTTTTGATACATCTTAAAAAAGAACAAAGTGAGCACCGGAATCAGCATCCAAGAAAATAAGATGGAGTGTGTAAACCCGCGGTGTGCAAGGAGTCCATCCACTGGGTCCATGTAGAAATGGGTTACCGTATCTATGTCTGGCAAATTGCTGAATAATGCTCCCCAAAGCATCGCTGCCTTCCCGATTTTTTTGCCTAGTATCGCCTCCCCGACCGTTGCGCCAAGGACTGTATGTGTCAATGTATCCATTTTGCAAAAATAGAAAATGAAGGGTTAATTTTATGATATTATTTTTATAGATTTGCACCCACAAAAATAAAATGACTCCGTAGCTCAGCTGGTAGAGCAGCTGACTCTTAATCAGCGGGTCCAGAGTTCGAATCTCTGCGGGGTCACAATTAGAGGGCAGATAAGGAAAACGCTTATCTGTCTTCTGTTTTGTATCTTTGCCGAAACTAAAATTAATTAAATGCTTAACATTATGAATTTCGATACCATAAAATTGACCCATGTAGTCGTGGTGAATGTCTTTATCCTTATCTACTTAATCAAGACGGTTTTGTTAGTTGCAAACAAGCCCACGTCTTTGCAACGATTCACCCGCGTATTTAAAATTCCGGAGATGATTATTAGTGTACTCTTCCTAGCTACAGGTATCTGGATGATCGCTTTGTTGGGCACATTGCAGACCCTCTTGATTGTGAAAATTGTAATCGTATTAACGTCTATCCCGGTGGCTATTATCGCTTTCAAAAAGCAAAACAAGATGCTGGCAGTGCTTGCCTTTGTGATGATTATTGGGGCGTATGGTATGGCTGAAATGTCTAAGATTCCGAAAGTAAAGGCTTCAGCAAATGGCGTGGTGGATGGGCAGGATATTTACAAGAATAACTGTCAGAATTGTCACGGAGCAAAAGGCAACCTGGGTAATAACGGTGCGAAAGATTTATCCCTGTCATCCATGGATCACAATTCGGAATTATCTATTATTAACAATGGTAAAAACATGATGCCGGCTTACGACAAACTCTCGGATGCGGAACGCGAAGCTGTGGCTACTTATGTCGAAACTTTGAGATTAAAATAAGTATTGATGAATCCAAAATCTCATGACACCCACAAGCCCCAGGAACGCGCCGTATTGGTGGGGTTGATTACCAAAAACCAAAACGAAAGAGAGGCAAAGGAATACCTCGAGGAGTTGGCATTCCTGACCGAGACAGCTGGTGCTATTCCTGTGAAATCTTATACTCAAAAACTCTCTTCGCCGGATTCGAGAACGTACATCGGCACGGGGAAATTAAACGAAGTGCGCGACTTTGTGAAGGAGAATGCAATCAATGTCGTGATCTTCGATGACGAATTATCCGGCTCCCAAATCAAGAATATCGAAGAGGTTTTGGGATGCAGGATATTGGATCGAAACACCTTGATTCTCGACATCTTCGCGAAGCGAGCAAGGACGGCACAAGCCAAAACCCAAGTGGAATTAGCCCAATATAAATACCTTCTTCCGCGGCTTACGAGGATGTGGACGCACCTCGAAAAGCAGCAAGGCGGTATCGGGATGCGCGGTCCGGGGGAGTCTGAAATTGAGACGGATAAACGGGTGATCAAAGAAAAATTATCTCGCCTGAAAGAGAAATTAAAAGAAATAGAAAAACAAAATGCCACCCAGAGAAAACAACGTGGCGACATGATTCGGGTGGCGTTGACGGGATACACGAACGTCGGCAAATCAACCATTATGAATCTCATCTCCAAGTCCGATGTCTTTGCCGAGAACAAACTTTTCGCGACGCTGGACACCACCGTTCGCAAGGTCGTTTACGACAATATCCCCTTCCTTTTGTCGGACACGGTGGGCTTTATTCGGAAGCTGCCGCATGACTTGGTGGAGAGTTTCAAATCCACGTTGGATGAGGTCCGGGAAGCCGATATTCTCATCCATGTTGTGGATATTTCGCACCCCTCTTTCGAGGATCAAATCAAGGTCGTGAACCAAACTTTGGTGGACATTAGGGCGAGCAACAAGATGACGATTTTGGTATTCAATAAGATAGATGCATACCGCCATATTCAGCGAGAGGACGACGATTTATCGCCGATGGAAAAGGAACACCTTAGCCTCGAAGATTTGAAAGGGTCGTGGTTGAGCAAAGACGCGCCATCAGACGATTTGCACATCATTTTTGTTTCCGCCGTTACCCGCGAGAACGTCGACGAATTCCGCAAGGTACTGATGGAACTCGTGAAGCAAAAATTCTTTATCCGCTACCCGAATTACCTGCTCGGATAACAACCTTTTCTCCTCCCATTCCAAGCCATTATTATTCCCTTCACAGCCCTAATTAGGGATGCAAATTCCGATAATTAATCTTCCATTCCTCTAAATAAGGCTCTGGAATTCACGATGGAGGCTTGCTACGCCACAACTGGGGATTACTACGCCACAACTGGGGATTACTACGCCACAACTGGGGCTTGCTACGCCACAACTGGGGCTTACTACGCCACAACTGGGGCTTACTACGCCACAACTGGGGCTTACTACGCCACGACTGGGGATTGCAAATCCTTCACTGGGGATTTTCAATCCCCAGTTTCCTAAAAGCAAGATAGAAAGATGGCATGATACCATTTAATAAGGTATTAATAAGCACTTTATATATCATCAGATAAGAAAATAAAAAATTGTAGCATGTCAAAATACGGGGGTATGAATAAATACCTTTTTTCCCAAATAACTGATATTTTTCGAGTATTCGCCCTCTTTCCTACTTTTGCCCTCCTAATATCACCAGCAATTCCCCTATGAAACGAATCCGTATCCTCCTGCTTGCCCTTCACAGTTCGCTTTTCACTCTTCATTGCGAAGCGCAAAACCAAAAGGTGATTGATTCCTTGCAGATAGAAATGAAGAAATATGAAGCTTATAAAAAGGAATTGGGTACCAAAGCTATGCCTTTAATGGATACTGCAAAAGCGAATATTATGTACAAGATTTTTAAAGAAATTTGGTATTATAATCCGGATACCGGAATCGTTTTAGCTAATCAGATTGTGGCTTTTTCGGACAATATAGGATATAAAAAAGGTGTTGCCAGTGGCTATAATGGAATGGGACTTGCTTACATGACTAAGCAGGATTTTACACAGGCTTTGGATTATTTTCAGAAGGCTTTACAGATCAGGATTGATATTAATGATAAGGAAGGGGTGGGCTGGACGTATAATAATATAGGCATCATGTACGGCAATAAAAGTGATTATAAAGAGTCTATCAAATATCATTTGAAGGCGATAAAAGTTCGCGAAGAAATTGGCGACAAATCGGGTATGGCTGCCAGCTATGGCAAGATGGGGCACCTCTATTCCGGCTTAGGGAATTTCCCCGAAGGGTTGAAAGATTATTTCATTGCATTGAAGCTTGGTGAGGAGCTGAAAGATAAAGATCAGATAGCAATTTCGAATGGCGACATAGGCCAGATTTATTATAACCAAGGCAACTTCAACGAGGCTTTGAAATATTATCAATATGTTTTAAAAATAGGAGAAGAGACGGGGAATAAATTTATCTTGTCTGCATCTTATGCCTACATGGGCAATATTTATTTGAAGCAAGGAAACTTCGAGGAAGCGATAAAAAATCAACAGGCTTCATTGAAGATAAATAAAGAGCTTGGCGACGATGGGGGTAGTGCTTTTACCCATTTTAATTTGGCAATGATTTACATTACCATGAAGAATTATGACGAAGCATTGAAGACTTTATACATCGCTTTGGAGGAACATGAACGGCTTTTTAGCAAACATGGAATCACTTTAATCCAAATCGAATTGGGGGGAGTTTATGAAAAGCAAGGAGCTTATCAGGAGGCTTTGAAGCATGAATTATTAGGGCTTCAATTGGCTGCCGAGATTGGGGCTAAAGATGAAATCAAAAAGAGCTACAATCACCTATCGGATATTTATGCCGCCATGTATAATTATAAAACAGCGTACGATTATCAGTTGCGATATCAGCAATTAAAAGATAGTCTTTTTAATGATGAAAACGCCAGTAAGATGAAGGGTTTGCAAATGCAATATGACTTTGACAGGGAGGATGCAATTCAGAAATCGGATCAAGATAAAAAGGATCTTTTATTAGCCAAAGAAGTTGAAAAGCAGAAGTTCAGGCGCAATGTTATTTTCCTGGTGATGGCGATCGTGGTTATTTTTTTAATCATCGTAATTATTCTTAGAAATAGAATCGCAAAAGAAAGAAGACAAAAATCATTGGAGCAAGAGCGAAGCCGTATCAGCAGGGATTTGCATGACGATTTGGGTGCCGGCTTGATAAGTATTTATGTGATGAGCGAACAGATTCAGAATGCCAATAACAACGAATTGACAGGAGCAAATGTGGAGAAGATTAAACAAAGTTCGAAGCAGATGATTGAACAAATGCGCATCATTATCTGGACGATGAATTCATCGAATGATACGTTGGAGAACCTGATTATCTATGTCGAAACCTTCGCCAAGGAATACTTTGAACATCTGCCGATAAAATTAAATATTAATCTGCCGGAACGCATCGCGGAGAAGGTGATGACGGGCATGATGCGGCGAAATATTTTCCTTGTTGTGAAGGAAACCTTAGCGAATATTAACAAACATACACATGCTACCGAAGTAAGCATCAGCGTTACGGGCAATGATCAAAACATGATGATTGTAATTACCGATAATGGCATTGGTTTTAATACCAAAGAAACCAGAAGATTCGGGAATGGATTAAAAAATATGAACAACCGGATGAACAATCTCAAGGGTACATTTGAAGTGGAATCCATCCCTGATAAAGGAACCAAAACTTCCATTAATTTCCCCTTGGTTTGAAACCATTTGTTTTGGTTCTATAACAAAAGTTATATAGATTTATCCTAATCGAAAGCCTAATTTTGCATCCTTTAATAAAAGAAGTTCATTCCTTACAAATTAATAACAATGGATACCGAAATAAAGGTGGTAATAGTGGAAGATACGGAGATTATCCGCGATTCTTTGATGATGTTAGTCAAGGGTTCATCGGGATTCAGCCTCGTTGGGGTGTATGGAAACGCTGAAGATGCGTTAATACACATTCCTGCTATCTGCCCAGATGTGGTTTTGATGGATATTGGGCTGCCCGGTATTAATGGCATCGAATGTGTGAGGCAATTGGTAGATCAATGCCCCAAATCACAGTATTTAATATGTACAATATACGAGGATGATGAGAATGTATTCGAAGCTTTGAAGGCGGGGGCTACGGGCTATATTTTAAAGAACACAAGTCCGGTCGAAATATTAGAATCTATCATTGATTTGCATCAAGGCGGGGCACCGATGAGCAGATTAATAGCAAGAAAAGTAATTTCTGCCATGCAGAAACCGAAGACGAATAAGAATTTGGAGTTATTAACGCCGCGTGAGGCGGAGATTCTACAATTATTAGCCAAAGGATTTCGGTATAAGGAGATTGGTGATCAATTAAACATTGATAAAGGAACGGTTCGGTGTCATATCCACAATATTTACGAGAAGCTGCAAGTCCAAAGCCGGACAGATGCTTTGAATAAGGTGTTTCCGAGATAGAAAATAGTCTTCATTCCATTATTTGATGAGTCATTAAAGTAAAATCATTCGTCATTCACCTTGAATGATTCGTCGTTCCAAGTGAATCATTCGTCATTCACCTTGAATGATTCATCATTCCAAGAAAAAGAGTCGTCATTCCTCTTTAATGATTCGTCATTCCAAGTTTTTTATTCGTCATTTCGATGCATCTTATCGTCATAAAAGTGAAACACTTCGTCTTTTTGCTTTTTTACCTCGTCTTTTTACTTTTTTACCAAGGTGATTTACTTTTTTACCAAGGTAAAAAAGTAAAACACCTCGGTAAAAAAGTAAAACACCTCGGTACAAAAGTAAAACACCTTGGT
>CAIMUP010000031.1 GCA_903844645.1 uncultured Bacteroidota bacterium | reverse complement strand
TTGAGTAAACGATACGGGTTTTTGGGTGAACGACATGACACTTTGAGTAAACGACATGGGTTTTTCGATAAACGATACGACATTTTGAGTAAACGACATCAATATTTGACCAAACGATGAGGGGCTTTGAGCAAACGATACTAGTTTTTCAATAAACGATAGGGGAAAATTCGATGCCCTTTTTACCGGCTCAAATACATGGATTTCTCCTTCACCAAATTCCTGAAATAAGGATCGTCCAAACTCTTGATAAAACGGATGGCTTCGCCATTACTATGAAACGGTGAAAACGGTTTTAGTCCGCTTTCGTCTTATCTTCTTCAGTGAATTCCTTATTATATTCGTACACCGTTTTCAAAGCGACGTTATTATTGATGGCAATTAATTTGAATTCGACATGCTCCAAAAGATTCTGCATACAGCCACATTTTTTGTAATAAGTCAGGAGTGTAAAAAAGTGGAATTTGTGATCCACATCTATTTCGACAAACCGCAAAAGCTATTCTATCGTCATATTTTTCAGCAATTCGTCGTACATCGGCTTGTTGAATTTCATTTCTTTGATGGATTCCATGGTCGTTTTCATTATTTTAATAAGATGGCAAAACTACCATTTAATAAGGTATTGAATAAAAACCGCCACTCCTATATATATAGGAGTACGGAAACTTTTATCGGCATCGCTTCGTTGAATGGCAAATTCTAATCCATTAATCAAACAAAAACAAACGCCATGAAAACAATTTCTCTCGCCCTCCTGATGCTCGTAACCCTTGCTACCACCGCCTCTGCGCAAGACGACAAACCGGTTTACGATAAAATAGTGAAGTATAAAAACGGCTATTCCTGGACCTTCATCAACGGTCGGCAAGGAATGATCAACCTCGATGGAAAAATTATTATCCCCAATGAATACGACGAAATAAAAGTCTATAAAGACACCTTATTTTGGATGTATAATGTCGGGCATCAAGGCATGATAGACATTCACGGAACCGTGATAATACCTGCCGACTACGACAAAATTAATAAATTTGAAAACAACGTCGCCTGGACAATAAAAGATGGAAAAAAGGGCTTGATAACGATGGATGGAACCATCGTCATCCCTAATGATTATGATGAGATAAAATCGTATGATGAAAAACATTGGAAAGGCATCCGCGACGGCTTGGAAACCTTGATAGATAAGAAGTAAAGTTAATTGCTCATCATCGGCTGTGGCTTACTCATGGCAGCCCTCGCGATGTGATGCCGTTCACCAATTTGCTGCCTCCACATCGCGAAGTACAAGCCCTTCATCGCAAGCAATTCCTCGTGTTTTCCTTGCTCTATAATCTTACCGCGTTCGAGCACATAAATACAGTCGGAGTGCATGATTGTCGAGAGCCTGTGGGCTATCATAATCGTGATATGTTCCTTGCGATGGCTCAAGTCGCGGATGGTTTCGCTAATCTCGTCTTCGGTTAATGAATCCAAAGAAGATGTCGCCTCATCGAACACCAACAACGAAGGATTTCGCAGCAAAGCACGGGCTATGGAAAGTCGTTGTTTCTCACCTCCCGAAACCTTTACGCCACCCTCGCCAATCACTGTATCTAAGCCCTTATCAGCCCTCGCCATCAAGGTTTGGCAAGCCGATTTATTGAGAACATCGAGGCACATTTCATCGGTTGCATCAGGCTTCACAAACAACAGATTTTCGCGAATACTGCCGGAGAATAACTGGGTATCTTGCGTAACAAAACCGATCTGTTCACGAAGCTGATCGAGGTCTATTTCATTACCCAAAACACCGTTATATAATATCTCCCCCGAAGGCGGATTATACAAGCCCACCAACAACTTTACCAGGGTCGTTTTTCCAGAGCCTGAAGGACCTACAAAAGCGATACTCTCGCCTAATTTAGCCTTGAAGGAGATGTCATCCAAAGCATAGGTGGTAGCTGTTTGGTGCTTGAAGCTCACGCCTTTAAATTCAAGGGAACTCACACCATTTATCTTTACCGGATTCGTGGGTTTTACATCTATCGGAGTGTTGATAATTTCTTTGTATTTCTCTAAGGAAGCCTCGGTTTCACGGTAGATATTGATGATGTTTCCAAGCTCTTGCAAAGGACCGAAAATGAAGAAAGAATAAATCATTAATGAAAAGTATTGTCCAACAGTAATGGAGTTCTTAAATATTAGCCACATCATCACAAACATAATACACGTTCTCAACAAATTCACCATACTTCCTTGGATAAAAGAAAGGCTTCTGATATATTTCACTTTCTTGAGTTCTAATTTCAGAATTTTTCCGGTAACATTATTCAAACGGTTGACCTCTTGTTTGGCTAATCCTAACGATTTCACTAATTCAATATTCCTTAATGACTCTGTCGTAGAACCCGCTAATGCCGTGGTTTCTCCTACTATTACCTTTTGTATTCTCTTAATCTTTTTACTTAATACAGAACTTACAAATCCCAATACCGGAACAGTCAGAAAAAACAACGGAGCTATCATCCAATGCACACTAAAAGCATAAATCATAACGAATATTATTCCTACCAAAGAGGTAAAAACTACATTGATGAATGCAGCTATCAGCTTCTCGACATCTTGCCTCACTTTCTGCAATTTACCAAGGGTTTCGCCGCTCCGTTGATCCTCAAAAACAGAGTAGGGGAGTTCCAATGAATGATGGATACCATCGGTGTATAATTGTGCGCCTAATCGCTGGGTAATGACATTAATATAATAGTCCTGGAAGTTTTTCGCAATCCTCGAAACGAGGGCAACCCCTACTGATGCACCGAGTAATAATCCGATACCTTTCATAAATTGATCGGAGGTTAAATCCTTCGCTTTTGTGGCATAATCATCTACGATATGCTTTAAAATCCAGGGATCCATCAACGAGAAACATTGATTGATGGCGGCAAGAACGAGGGCTAATACAATTAGTCCTTTATACTGCTTTAAATATGTTAATAACAATTTCATAACTTTTTTCTTTAGGGCGGCAAAGCTACATTAATTAAGGGTAATTTTGCCACCGATAATAATATTCATAAATCATTAAATAATTACAACATGAAAAGTAAAATCAGTATTAGTATTTTAATCGCAATCTTCGCTGTCATTGCGACATTCAGTTATGGGCAGAGTACCATCGTTAAAAGAAATGGAGACAAAGTTACGGGCACTATCGAAAGCCTTACCAATGGCATCATTACCGTAACAAAGAACGGTGCACCGATGACGATTAAAGTCGCGGATGTATCAACAATCATGTTTGATGATGCGGCAGCCAAGACTGCTGATAACGGACAGAAAGTCGTTAGCCTCCATGACAATGAAAAGACTATCGTGGCGGGTAGTACTATTGTCCGCTATTTGGTGCAGGAACGTACTATTACCAAGGCTCCCAATATCTCTAATCTTACCAGAGAAAGGGGGACTATTGTAGTGAATGTTTCCATTGACCGTTATGGTAATATCAAGAGTGCGGAACCCACTGCTAATGGCTCGACCACGACTTCCGAGTACCTTATTACCAAAGCGAAACAAGCTGCTCAAAGCATCCAATTCAATGCTGATAAAACTGCTCCTATCGAAGAGAAAGGATATGTTATAATTCCTTTTTAAACTAAAGAGCGAATAACACTTTCTTGTGTTAATTTAAGCTGAAGTAATGAATAAGAAACAAATCATTCCGAAACCCGAGTTAACAAAGTTTGCTTTGTCGGGAGATGGCAAGGTTTATGAACGGCTTAAAACCACTTTGGGAATCATCATTGCTATCACAGCATTTCTTTTGTATGCCCAAAGTATTTTTTATGATTATAACCTTGATGACAGCATCGTTATTCAAGCCAATAAAGTGGTTCAGCAAGGGGTTGCGGGCATCCCGATATTAATCAAAACCGACCGTTTATTTGGTCTCGAAGAACAAGCATTAAGAACTCCTGAATATCGTCCTGCATCCCTTGTTATGTTCGCTATTGAATGGCAATTGTCTCCGAATAATCCGCTTATTGGGCATCTTATGAATGTATTGCTCTACGCCCTTACCTGTTGGCTTTTGTATCAGTTGTTATGTAAATTATTTAGGCATAATACCTTGCTTTTTCCTTTTGTATGCGCGTTGCTTTATACCCTTCATCCTATCCATACCGAAGTGGTGGATAACATCAAAAGCCGTGATGAATTATTGTGCTTTCTTTTTGGGATTATAGCCGTTCATTTATTCCTTAAAGAGATGAATAAACCAAATGTTTTTATTTATCTTTTTGCAGCCGTTTGCTATTTCATTTCTTTAGCCTCGAAAGAGACAGGAATTTCATTTCTTATTATCATTCCGATGGTACTTTTTGTGTTCTCAAAGGCTGATGCCAGAAGGATATTAAGTGTTTCATTGATTCTTGTTATTACGACGACGATGTTCCTTTTTATTCGTTATGAAGTCTTAGAATCTGTGCCGATAACCAACTTTAATTTGAATAATAATTCGCTCTCTATTGCCCCAGATTTTATCAGTCGGGAAGCAACTGCTTTTTATGTTTTATTGAGGTATGTGATGTTGCTAATTTTTCCGCATCCTTTGTGTTATGATTATTCGTTTAATCAAATCCAGAATGTGAATTTTGGGAATCCTTTCGCACTTGTTTCCATCCTTGTTTATATTTGTGTGGGTGTCTATGCCGCCTTTAAAATCAGGCAAAGAGAGGTCGCAGCTTTTGCTATTTTATTCTATTTATTGACCATTATTCCGATAGCGAATGTCTTTCTTTTGATAGGTTCTTCTATGTCCGAGCGGTTTTTGTACATGCCTTCCTTGGGTTATTGTATGCTGCTGACGTTGCTTTTAATGAAATTAACGAAGCCGAAAATGGAATTGCAGAATGCAAGAACCATTCGTGAATTTATCGCACAAAATTCCATTTTATTTACCGTGGTTTTCATTATCGGCGGGTTGTATTCGATGAAGACTATTACGAGAAATTCGGATTGGAAAAATAGTATTTCATTAAATGGACATGATGTCGAAATATCCACTAACAGTGCCCGTACCCACTTCCTCTGGGGCATAAGTTTGCTTACGGAAATGGTTCCGAAGGAGCAGAATATTTCATTAAAAAAGGACTTGCTGAATCATGCTGTTAAGGAATTCAAAACGACGCTTTCCATTTTCCCGAATTATACCGAGGCGCACCTTAATTTGGCGGATGCTTTTATGAAATTAAAGAATTATTCTGAAGCCATCAAGGAGTTTGAGATAACGCGGAAGATGCAACCGAAACCGAACCCTGTGATTATTACAAACCTTGCCTATATGTATAGTGAAACGGGGCAATTTGAGGAGGCTATCGGGCTGGCTGATGAATTAATTCGGGAGCATCCGGAACTGGAGGAGGGGTATGGTGATAAGGGTGCTGTTTATTTTAAAATTGGCGATTATGAGGCGGCGATTCCCTGTTTCAAAAAGGTGTTGGAGCTGCACCCGAACCGGTTATTGGCGCATAAAATGTTGGGCAAATCGTACCTTGCTTTAAAGGATTATGAGAAGGCTTTGGAAGCATTTGGGAGGGCTGAATCTTTGGCTCCGAGAGATGCGGAAATTCAGGATTTATTGGAAATGGCGCATCGAAAAGGGGAGGAGTAGGGCGGGGTTTATCCAACATTAATTTAATAAAATGAAAAGGAGGAAGGGTAGGGGCGAAGAGGGAGGGGGAATCCTGTAAAAATACTTGAAATCCCAAAATTACTAATAGAAACCCACGCAGCCGTTGGGATTGACCCCTGTTTCTATCGTTAAATACCCCGAAAACGACCCTAAAAACCTT
>CAIMUP010000030.1 GCA_903844645.1 uncultured Bacteroidota bacterium | reverse complement strand
TACTATTTTTGAGACTATTCCATTCATAAAGCACCCTGTTTTGGGAACTTGGAAGAAAAGCTGGAGGCAAAGGCATTAATAAACATTTTCCTAATTTTGCCACTCATTATATATATAGCGATATGAAAAAAATCTTAATCATAACAGGATTCTTAATCGGCTTGGCAGGAATGGCGAGGGCGGATAGTTGGACACAGAAAACTGATTTTGGAGGGAATACAAGGTATGGAGCCGTTGGTTTTTCTATAGGTACTAAGGGATATATAGGGACAGGCGTAAATACTTTTTCTGGTATCTATAATGATTTTTGGGAATGGGATCAAAATAATAATACGTGGACGCAAAAAGCTGATGTTCTTGGAGACCCTAGAAATTATGCCATTGGGTTTTCTATAGGAACAAAAGGCTATATAGGAACTGGTTCAAATTATCATCTTATGCATTACTATAATGATTTTTGGGAATGGGACCAGACGACTAATATCTGGACATTAAAGTCAAGTTTTGATGGCGGGGCGAGACATTTGGCAGTTGGATTTTCTATTGGAACGAAGGGCTACATAGGAACAGGAAGTAATGCGACTGGTTATTTGAATGATTTTTGGGAATGGGATCAAGCATCTGGTTCATGGACACAAAAAACAGACTTTCCTGGAGGAGTAAGAGTATTTGCTGTCGGTTTTTCGATTGGAACAAAAGGATATATTGTAACTGGTATCGATTTCTCCACTGTTCATAATGATTTTTGGGAGTGGGAACAAACCACAAATTCATGGGTTCAAAAAGCCGATTTTCAAGGAGGAGCAAGAGATGGAGCCATTGGATTTTCAATCGGAAATATAGGATATATTGGTACTGGCGGGTCCCTTCTTAATGATTTTTGGGCTTGGAATCAGGTAACAAATACATGGGTTCAAAAATCGAATTTTGCTGGGTTGGGAAGACACAACTCCGTTGGCTTTTCTATAGGTAATAAAGGATATATTGGAACAGGTAATGATACAGGTATTATTATTCCACACTTTAAAGACTTTTGGGAATATGATCCGAATGCTTGGGCTGGTATTAATGAAGTAACCAATCCAATCAAAACCACCCTCTCCCCCAACCCCTTCTCTGATAAAACCACCTTCACCATCGCAGGCAATACGAGCAATGCCTCCCTGCATATCTTCAACATCCACGGACAAAAAGTAAAGACTATCGCGGTAGGGAATAAAAAAGAAGTCATTGTAAACAGAGGCGATCTGGCGCAAGGAATCTACTTCTATGAATTGCAAGATGCCACGAAAGAAATCCTCGCTACCGGCAAGATGGTGGTAGAATAGTTTTATAATACCCCCAACACCCGAAAGGTGATCCTGTTCTCCCTCCTTTGGGGTCATAGGTATTTTGATTGCTCTTATTACTAATATTATTCGTAGTTTTGCGGGGATAAAAACAAGTCTTATTAAAAATGATTAAAATGAAAAAAGTAATCCTGTCTCTGATTCTCGTTACCCTGATTTCGGGTACTCTTTTTGCCCAACGCGTGTACCCTCTGGTGTCCGGAATTACTGTTGATTCCGTTTTATTTACTCGGGCAGGTATCACGAAGATGGCTATGGAAAAAGTCAGTGGTCATTTGTATTATAGCCTCGGCAATGGCGATATTTATGAGGTTTATATTCCAGGCGTCGGGGCAGCTAGCGATACCTTCAGATACAGTTCCGCAGACCACGGAATTACTTCCTTGCAAGGACTTTGTTTTCGCGATAGTGTGATCTATCTTTGTGGGAATAATTGGGCAAGTACCACTACGGTAGGCAAAGTTGTGAAGGGTATTTTGCAGCCAAATGGCACCAGAGTTTGGGTGGATGTCGTAACTACCATGCCGTATCAAAGTGCCAGTAGTACAGGGGATCATGGATTCACCGATGTCAGCATTGACCCTGCCGGTAATTATATCTATTTTTCGAGTGGTGCGCGGACCCATTTAGGTGAGATACGAACCAACAATAATGCCTGGGCGAATCTTCGCGAAGTGCCCTTGACTTGCCACATCTTCAGGTTTCCGATTAATACGCATGGAATCATGCTTCCGAATGATTCGACATTCCTTGCCGGTAGCGGCTATATTTATGCTTCCGGTACACGCAATGCCTACGACATGGCGTGGGATGGAAACGATACTTTATTCGCAATTGATAACTCTGGCGAGCGCGATGATCCTGAAGAATTAAATTGGATAAGAGCAGGCAAGCACTATGGCTTTCCATGGCGAATGGGCAGCAATAATAACCCATTGCGAAACCCCTCTTACGATGTCAATACAGATCCTTTGGTAAACCATTTGAGTAGTGGATATATTAACGGTTGGTTTGCTCCCGACTCTACCTTTCCTCCCGTTCCGAACAGCGTTGTCTTTACAGACCCTGTCCGCAATTATGGGGTAGCCGGGGATTATTACCGAGACTCTGTTTCAGGACACGTTATTCATGCCAGTGATTCTGGAAATTACATTACTTCCTTCACTGCGCATCGTTCGCCATTAGGCTTGGTATTTGATAGAGACAGCGTGTTAGCCGCCCCCTTCCGAGGCGATGGATTTATCCTGAATTTCATGCCAGGAGGTGATAGTGCCGGCTACACACCGCTATCTCCCTGGGGCAGTCCGTGTCCTTTTGTGGACCCCTCCAGAGAACTTATACAAATGAAACTTACCTACAATTCAAGCATAGATAATTATACCATGACAACGACCAATATTGTAGAAGGATTTTATCTGCCCGTTGATGCTGAATTAGTCAATAACATGTTATATGTCATTGAAAATGGAGGGGACATTTGGAGAATCACTTTTCCTGAGTATGCGGGCATTCATGAACTTCTGAATGCCTCTCCCATAACGGTATTTCCGAACCCCGCCTCCACTATTTTAAACATTCACCAAACTCAATCAACCCAATTAACCCAATTAACGAATCAACTACTAATAACTGATCTTCTCGGTAATGAAGTGTATAAAACAATACTCACAGGTATAGATTATACCATCCCTATTTCCAAGTGGAATGCTGGTGTTTATTTCTATGAAGTAAGAAATAAAGAATCGGGATTACAAATCACATCCAGCCTAAGAGGGAAGTTCGTAGTGCAAAAGTAAAGTCACATAGAAAGCATAAAAAACGGTACTTTGTGTATCGCTTTTTAATGACTATTGCTTTAATTATAAAATAGCCTCTCGGGATGTTTGAAATCAAGCTGTTTTCATCGAGGCTTTTACCAATTTGAAGGTTTTCGTAAGGTCCTCCATAGCTTTGTTTACATCCCCTAAAGCATAATAGCAAATGCCTCTGAAATAGAAAGCCATGTAGAACGATTGATCCAAGCGAATCGCTCTTGTGAAGTCGTCTATAGCCTTGTTGAAGTTATGTTTTTTGCAGTAGGTATCGCCGCGGAAATAGTACAGATAAGGATCCTTATCATTAATGTTTATAGCCAAAGTAAAATACACCAAAGCGGAATCGTACCACTTCAAATTGCTGAAAGAAAGCCCCTTCGAGGTGTATTCATCCAATGAATTCCCCTCGGAGTTAGAGCGGATAAACTTGGACAGCAACTCCAGCTTTTCAATCATCGAATCTGTTTTCATCGCCTTCAAGAAAGTGCCGAATTCAGCATCGTTGGTAGCCATTAAGTGCGATTCATCTTTCAGGATTTGTTTCTTCACCGAGGTCTCGGCAGGGGAGCTTTGTGCACATGAAACCATATTCATGGTAAGCATCAGGAACAGGATAAGGAGGTTCGATTTTTTCATGATTTTATATTATTTAATTTTAAGGTAGCTTTTGATTAATCTCACTAACGAGGTCTGTGTAGTCTTTATTGTTTTTTAGGGAAGAAAAGGCAGCATCATTTTGTAGTCTTGCGATGTCATTGAAGCCCAATTTAACCGCTTCTTTTAAGGCAGGAATTACCTTATCCGACTCATGTTTCTTGCTGAATAAGGTCGCATCCATGTAGCTGTGTTCGCTATTAGGAGGGTCTATCAAGGCATATAGTTTAATGAATAGTTCGGCTTGGTCGAGGTGGTTGGAGTTTAGGGCGTTGTTCGCTTGAGAATAAGCGACCAAGCTTAAATACCCCATAATCCTTTTATACATTTGGGCTACTTCTGCATCGGCTGATTTAGTCTTTGCGTTTAACTGTTTTACCTCGTTCATCCACCAATTTATATCCTTTTGAGTGAAGGCTTGCCCGTAGTGTTGTTGTATTTCCAATTCTTGTTTTTCCAGCTCTGTTTTATGCACCGTTATTTTCTTCACAACATCGAGAGCGGAGAGGCTGTCCATAGACTTTTTATCCGCAGCAATGTCGGTTATTCCATCCAGAAAAGAGAGCATCCGTTTATACAAAAGGAGGGCTTCGTAGGGTTTCCCTTTGCCTTCTTTTTCTATTATTTGATGATGATAAGATTGTTTTATTTCATCCACCATAGCGGTATTGGTTGCGACCATTTTATCCTTCATTTCATTCAATAAAATCCATTGAAAGGCTTCTTCAAAGACAGTTGGGGATGCCCATTCGTGCTTCCCGTCGAAGATGATTAAAGTATGGCGAAGGGCGGTTGCATCCAGGTTTTTATCCAGGTTTTTCATTTCTGTCATGTTGAAGTCTTCGTTGCCGGCGATGCCGATGAAATCGAACTTGTTTTCGAGCTGTTTATTTAACTGTGGAAAGCCTGCCGAACAGCCTATTACTCCGCGAATACCTCCGTCATAAATAGCGACGGAACTTGCTACTCGAGAGCCACCCGAAAAGCCTGCGGTATAGATGCGGTTTTTATCAATAGCAAGCCTCGATTCCGAATCATCAAACATCGTTTTGATGCTTTGGTGGACGGCATCCCAGGGCATTCCGTTCTTGGAATTGTAGCTTCCAATCAGGATATATCCATACTTTTCGGCGAGGTCGCGGTAGGTATTGACAGGCAAAAAACCATCGGCGTGGGGGTCGAAAATATAGATGGCTGGGTATTCATTTCCCGCCTTATAGGTGGAGGGAAGGTACAAGGCATAACTTACATTGGCATCGTTTTTACAGACTACTTTTTCGGTTATCGCACCGCTTTTCAGGGTCGTGTCGTAGGTAATAATAGGCGTTCCGGATACGGTCTTGACCTCGTTCTTAGAGGTGTTTGCTCCGCAAGAGGTGAGCAGTATCGCGACTACAAGTATGGGTAAAAACCTATTAAATTTTGATGTCATTAAAAAGCACATTGTTTAAGATGTTGCAAATTAACGAAAATTCGAGGTCATTCTCAAATCCGAAAACTATATTTTATCTTCATGAAATTGTCTGGGCTATTTACCTTCAAACACCCGATTTTACCCTTTGCGACTCGAAGAATAGGGATTACAACCTATCGTTGGTTTATTTTATTTCGATTATTTAGCGAGGTAACAATGGTTTATTTATTACAGGACGAATCAGTATCCTTAAACCATGCTTAGGGTTGGGTATCTTTTCCAATCATCTTTTTCGCGAATTTGGAGGAAGACTATGTAATTTGATCGGTTTTTTGTTCCATTCTTCCATGATTTTTCTGTTTTCCACTCTTTTAGTGCTTTTATAATTCATTAGTAATAAGCTATTTACAGAGATTTTTTGGGAATTAGGACATACCTGATGAGGATCAACTGAGTTGTGTCACATAAGCGCGGAATTGTGTCACAGTAGCGCGGAAGTGTGTCACGGATGAGAGTATATGTGTCACATTTGCTCTCATTTGTGACACACTTCCATGAAGTTGTGTCACATTTTAATGAAGTTGTGACACGTTTCCGAGGAGTTGTGTCGCATCTCTGCGAACTTGTGTCACAACTCTGTAGATACTTATCAGATATGGTCAAATACCCTTTAAATACCGATATTCATCGTTAATAAAAGGGTAGAATTATGCAAGGTTTGTCGGGATAGAATACCTGTTTCTGAAGTATTCTTTGTACTAATCGGCACCAACCACTTTCTTTAGAACCAAATCAAAACCTTGTGGTCCGTCTTTGGTAATTAATTGGTGCATAAAATAAACAGTAATGCCGGAAGCCAAACCGGTTACGAGCGTTTCGGCAGCAGTAGTAGGGTCTAATCTTGAAAATGTGGCACCATTGTAAGAAATCCACCAGTCATGGCACGAACGTACTCTGCTTCCGGCTGCTTTTAGGGCGAGAATACCTTCGACAGGAGTGTTTTTGGCACTCCATTTTTGCTGCTTACGCGGAGAAATTTTCATCACCGAAAAGCCTCCGGAAAGAATCGCCTCATTCGCCTCGAGAGGATTGTAATTTGCAAAATTTTGGAACAGACTCATCATCGCTTTAAGCCCATTATTAAGCTCTCTCCAAGCCTCACTTTCAGCGGCAACAGAGGAATCGCCGTACAATTCTGCCAAAGCCAGCAAAGCATCAATAGTAACCAAAGGAATGCTGACAAAAGGGCTTGTTTTGGCTTTATTAATGAGGTCCTCCGCCTGCTTCGTAATGTCTGCTTTACTGCCTTTCAGCTTCATCACCGCGATCAAAGTCCTGACCATAGCAACTGAAACGGATAATGTAATAATACCGTTCTTGTCTTTACTATAATTCCCTTTTCTGCACAATCTTCGGCGATCAGCCCTATTTAATTGCAAGTATTCGCAATCCAATTCTTCTTCAAGAATACGGTTTTTTAAGGCTTTTTTCTCTATCCAATTAATCTCTTTTTGAATAGTAGAAAAGGTATCGTTTTTTTCATAGGCATCGATACCGAATAACTCGATAATCAAGTCCTGTTTAATTTCATCAATAGTCTTAAAAGGCTTCTGTTGCAGCCTTTCAGCCATTACCATAGACACACTCTTGATAAGAGCTTCGATTGGTATTTCATTCATCATTACTGATGTCATCCCTGCTACTTCAGGGGTTACTTTTTTGCTGGATTTAACGGCTTCTTTTTTCATTGTATTTAATGGTATTTAATTTTTGAATTATGACTAATTTTATTAGCGGCAAAGCTAACATTAATAATAAAGATATCGAAAGAATGATTCCAGAAGTTTATATATATTTGCGACATCATAAAAATAATTAACAATGAGCTTAACAGACACCATAAACGCAGACATAAAAACAGCAATGCTCGCCAAAGATGAGGCAGGATTACGCGGATTAAGAGCTATCAAATCGGCATTAATCATAGCAAAAACATCAGGAGCATCGGAAGCCAACGCCGAAGAAGAGATAAAGATGTTGCAAAAATTAGTGAAGCAAAGAAGAGAGTCGGCAGACATCTACACAAGCCAGAATCGCCCCGAATTAGCACAGAAAGAATTCGATGAAATAGCCGTCATCGAACGCTATCTTCCGATACAAATGGGAGAAGAAGAGGTTCGTGGCATCATCAAGCAAATCATCGAAACAACAGGAGCTAAAAGCCCCGCCGATATGGGCAAAGTAATGGGAGCAGCCTCGAAACAGTTAGCCGGAAAGGCAGATAATAAAATTGTTTCGACGATAGTAAAAGAGTTGTTGGGCAATTAAGAATAGGTAGTTGAGAATGGATGTGTAAATTTTCAACTCTCAATCCTTAATTCTTAACTCTCCCCAATAGGTTGGTTGCCGGATTCAACACTTATCTTCTGAAGTGTCATAAAACCGATACCTTCCACAATATCTTCTTTTTGCTTGTCTTCTATTTCCTGCATTCCTTCAAGAGCTTCTTTCACAGTCTTTAGTCTTGCTTTCTTTGCGATGGCTTTTTCCTTAAAGTCAAGCATAACTGCATCAGCTATTCCATGATGTTCCTTGTAGGTTCTACCATCTTCCATAACGATATTCGCTTGTTGAATAAAATCTTCAAAATATGCCAGCGCATCTTCATCCTTATTAGGGATAGCATCCATAAACTCTTCTCCGCATTTGGTGCATTTGAAATGATAATATCTCCATCCTTTCTCATTCAGCTTCTCTCCCATCGGGCGAGTTGCATTTGGATGAAAGCAGTGGGTACATTCAACATGGTAAAGTTTTTTCAGCCGTGCCTTGTCATCATTAGCAACGTCCTCCCAAAAATTGAATCTATCTTTAGCAAAGTTTTCAAGAGAAGTTCTCATACCAAGCGTTCCTTCATACAATGTTTTGCACATTTCATCGAATGTTTCATCCTTCCCTATTCGCTCTTTATAATGATCCTCAAAATATTTATACAGCTCTATTATCTCCCGTTCATCGTCGGTATAGTAACTATCATCAAATGCCCGTCTCACGGAGGTTTTATCAATGATCAGCAGTCGTTCATATTCATCATCGCCGGCTAATTCAATCTCATCTAATTGCTCCCTAAATTTCCTGATGTGAGCCTTTACCCATGCTTCACAATCAGCTACATATTTTAGGTGCGGTGCTTTCCATTCTTTCATTTCGCGGGCATGTCGGGCAACATCTTTCCTGTCTTCCTTCATGATTTTAATTGATTCTGTCGTCATGCTGAATTTTTCTGCATAAGTAGTGTCATCATCCCGAACCAGCAACGATTGTTCAATGAAATTATCAATCCATACCAATTGATCTTCCGATTCTATAGGATAAAAATCACTGAATTCGAGCTTACATTTCTTACAATAATAAGTAAAATATCGTACCCCCTTTTCATCCTTCATTTCTCCATAAGGTTTTAAATAATTATACTTCTTACACCTTGGGCAATCTATATGATGAACCTCCTCTCTTCGAGGCTTCTCTGTATCGTCCATCAGTCGCTGAAACTCTTTTCGTTTTCCATCAAACGACCTGATTCCTTCTTCGCAATAGTCCATTTCTTTCACCTTTTCACGGACCATTTCCTTATGCTTTTCCTCTGCAGGATTTAGATGCTGATAAAAGTTTTTCAGCTCTCCTATTATCCCCAAAAATTCCTTTTCATCATCCGTAAGTTTCGGATGGTCATTACTTTTTAATTCGTATTTCATTTCTGTTATTTATAAATTAATCTTATCTGTTTTCTACTTTAATGAAGTCTTTGGTACGCCGAATAATTCCAGTAAAATGTGTTGAGCATAATCGGTGAGGACATAGTTCAATGGGGCTTGTTTTTTTATTAAATTATAGGCTATCAACTTAGGCAAATGTTTCGCAAAGCCAGCTACCGAGAGTCCCGAACAATCCCGCAATTCCGTTCCGGTTGCCTTTCCGGTACGTTGTATTTGCAGCAATTCAATGGCAACTGTTCGATGGATACCCTTCCCGGCATAGCGTGGCAAATGCCTCTTCAGACCCGATTCCAATTTATCGTATGATTCGTTTTTATGAGATATGTCCGAAGGCACAAAATGCGTATCTTCCAACCGCAAATTGGCTGCTGCATCCTTCGCTTTTGAGTCAGCCGAATTTTGTTCCGCAACGGCATCCACAAAATCGCTGTAGAAGGTAAAAAGCGTGGTTTGCCCATCGCCATTTTTCAGGTATTCGTCCATCGCTTTAATAAGTTCTTCCTCGAAAACCGAGTGGAGCAACGAATTTCTATTGGTGTCAGAACTTGAATTGGATAATGCCTCCGAAATATATTTTATACCAACCCTATCCTCTGGAATGCCATTAAAAATATATTTTATACCAACCCTATTCTTCGGGATGTCTTCCGTAACATTATTTATACCAACCCTATTCTTCGGGATGACATTAAAAGTATATTTTATACCAACCCTATTCTTCGGGATGCCTTCCGGAACATGTTTTATACCAACCCTATTCTTTGGGATGGCTTCCGGAACATTTTTTATACCAACCCTATTCTTTGGGATGCCTTTCAGAACATTTTTTATACCAACCCTATTCTTCGGGATGCCATCCGGAACATTATTTATACCAAGCCTATTCCTTGGGATGCCATTTTCAGAAGAATGAAGGTTGGCATAATTCTTAAGGAACGCATTTTCATTTTTTAAATCCATCAAATGCTTCAGCAAGATATGGATAATCTTGTCAGGCTCGATTTCCAGTTTTTCCATGTCGGTATTTTTATTCATAATTTAATAATTTAATGTTTTTTATTTGCCTATGCAGAACCTAGAAAAGATGGTTTGAAGCAGGTCGTTCGTTGTAACTTCGCCAGATATTAACCCCAGGAAATAGAGGGCATCCCGAATATCTGACGCGACCAATTCTCCCGAAATATTGCTGTCCAAACCAGCCAAAACTTTCTTCAAAACCATCACCGTATTATGCAACGCTTCGGCATGGCGGGCATTGGTAATGATGGTCGTGTTGAGGTCAATGTTTTTAGAGTTAATGTAGTCGGTCAGGGCATTGGTCAGGGCTTCGATGTTGTTCTTTTCTTTCGCTGAAATGTAGATAATCGGTATGTTATGGAATTTATCTTTTACAACATTGTTTGCATCAATTTTATTCCCTATCAAAATTAATTTCTGCTGCCCAGAAATAGTCTTATTTTGTAATTCATTAATGATGCCCGCCAACTCCTTTTCCTCCATTTCATTCGCATCAAAGATATAGAATAGGATAGCAGCTTCGCTTATCTTCTGATGAGTTCTTTCGATACCTATCGCTTCTATCTTATCCTTGGCTTCGCGAATGCCGGCAGTGTCAATAAAGCGAAACGAAATACCATGAATGTTGATGACATCTTCAATAACATCGCGGGTAGTGCCGGCAATGTCCGATACGATGGCTTTCTCTTCATTTAATAAAACATTCAAGAGGGTTGATTTACCTGCATTCGGCTTACCAATAATGGCAACGGGGATGCCATTCTTGATAACATTTCCTGCTTCAAAGCTTTTGATTAATCGTGTGGCTTTATTAATAATTTCATTTACTAAATCCTTGAGATCAGTGCGGTTAGCGAACTCCACATCTTCTTCACTAAAATCTAATTCCAACTCAATCAAAGCAGCGAAGCCCATTAATTTATCTCGCAAGTCTTTTATCTCAAATGAGAAGCCACCTTTCAGTTGTTTAATAGCAATATTATGAGCCGCAAAACTCCCTGATGCAATCAAATCAGCAACCGCTTCTGCCTGTGAAAGGTCTAATTTGTTATTCAAGAAAGCTCTTAAGGTAAACTCCCCAGGATTCGCTAACCGTGCACCATTCGATACTAATAAGTTTAGGATTTGTTGTTGAATAAAGATAGAACCATGACAGGAAATCTCGACAGTATTCTCTCCTGTATAAGAATGTGGCGCAACGAAAATACTGATCAATACTTCATCAAGAATAATATCTTTATCCTTTATCACACCAAAGTGGATGGTATTGGCTTTCTTAGAGGTAATATCAATAGCATTCCCTTGCTTGGAATAAAATATTTTATTTAAGATTACAAAAGAATCAGCACCCGAAAGACGTATCACCGCAATAGCTCCAATACCCGCAGGAGTAGCTAAAGCAACGATGGTATCATCATAGTTATATAAAGAGTTCGACATGTATTAACAGAATTATTTCACTTGTTTGAGGCGGTAAAATTATCTTTTCTCTTCCAATGTCGGAATTAAAAGCTAAATTCGCCCCTCGTTATCATAAAAAGTAAATCAAAAATCATAAATAGATATGAGTGTATTAGTAAATAAAGATTCAAGAGTCCTCGTGCAGGGATTCACAGGCAGTGAAGGGAGTTTCCATGCTTCGCAAATGATAGAATACGGAACAAATGTTGTCGGCGGGGTTACCCCAGGTAAGGGAGGTTCGGAACATTTGGAACTACCAGTCTTCAATACCGTTGAAGAAGGAGTGAAGGCAACCAAAGCCAATGTAAGCATCATCTTTGTGCCTCCTGCCTTCGCAGCCGATGCTATCATGGAAGCTGCCGAAGCCGGAATAGCCCTCGTAGTGTGCATTACCGAAGGCATCCCGACCAAGGATATGATTGCCGTGAAGGAATATTTGAAGGATAAACCAACTAGATTGGTAGGTCCTAATTGTCCGGGGGTTATCACACCGGGAGAAGCTAAGGTAGGCATCATGCCAGGCTTTATTCATACCCCGGGAACTATCGGAATTGTTTCTCGTTCCGGCACATTGACGTATGAAGCGGTGGATCAAATTACCAAAGCTGGCTTGGGTCAAACTACTTGCATAGGAATTGGTGGAGACCCTATCATCGGCACTACAACCAAGGATGCTGTGATGTTATTAATGGCTGACCCTGCTACCGAAGGCATCATCATGATTGGTGAAATTGGTGGCAGTATGGAAGCCGATGCCGCTTATTGGATTAAGGAGCATGGCACCAAACCCGTCGTTGGATTTATTGCCGGACAAACCGCACCTCCCGGACGTAGAATGGGTCATGCCGGAGCCATCGTGGGTGGTGCTGCGGATACTGCTGCTGCCAAGATGGAAATCATGAAAGAATGTGGCATCCACGTGGTGGAAAGCCCAGCAAACATCGGTGCCAAAATGGCAGAAGTGCTTGGCAAAGCAAAGTAATAAACTAAACCTTAAACTATTTCACGACCACCATTTTCTTGGCTCCGGTAGCACCATTCGCGGTGAGCAGTTGATAGAAATAAGTACCCGAATGCAGGTCGCTGTTGGAGATTAAAAGATTGTGAAACGTGTTATCCACCTGATACCTTTTCAATTCCATACCCTGCATAGTATACACCACTACCTCTCCTTTATTTTCTCCTTGCGGAAGATGAAATTCTATTGTGGTATTATTACCATTGGAGGGGTTGGGGAATGCAGACATTCCATAATTAATAGAACCGCCTAAAGGATTTGGCATTCCAGCACTGAATGAATCATTACAACATGGAATATATAAAGTCCCAGGCAAACTATAGATATTACATTCCCCCGTATTCATATAAATTGGCATTTTTGTTCCATTTGGAGTATTATAAATAGGATAAACTTGAAGAACCATTGGGAAAGCATGTGAATAATTTAATGAGCCGTCAACCATGAAAAGAACGTTGCCAGATTCTGAATAAATATAGATTTTATAAGTAGCGTTCGAATTATTTAAATATTCAATAACAAACTCTATCGAGTCATCTAAATTAAATAGATGGTCAGAAAAATATAGAAAACGACTCGCACTATAATTATTAGGACTTGGAGGAAGGTTAATGGTCTTAAAAAGAGAATGGTTTAAATTATAAAACTTTATTGTTGTATCTCCGCCTTGTAATATTATTCCATATTTAACACCTGATGCTTCTAAATTTACCATAAATAGACAAGATTGGTAGGTAGTATCATAAGTATGCTCCAAAGTAATTTGCGCTTTCAAAGACTGGCGGCTAGTGAGGGCTGCGATGACAAGGATCGCGATAAGGATAGTTTTTTTCATTGTAATTTGTATTTGATTAAACATTAATTAGAGGGCAAAATTACGGATTATTTTATTAAAAGGCAAAGGAGTGGGAAAAAGCTGCCTATATATAAGGAGTGGTTTAGATACAAATCGGGGATACTTGATACAAGTTGGGCTAAGTCGGCTCAATACTCCGCTAAGTTGGAGCAATGTTGGGCTGCGGCGGAGCAATGCTGGGCTACGGCGGAGCAATGCTGGGCTGCGGCGAAGCAATGTTGGGCTGCGGTGGATCAATACTGGGCTGCGGCGGATCAATGCTGGGCTGCGGTGGATCAATGCTGGGCTGCGGTGGATCAATGCTGGGCTGCGGCGGATCAATGCTGGGCTGCGGCGAAGCAATGCTGGGCTGCGGTGGCTCACCGTAGCCAAGTATCGGAGTGGAATAGTTATGATTATCAACACAATCGCATTGGGACGATCTCAATGACCACTAATCCTGAAAGATTTTTCTCCTTTCAGGTTTAATAAAATAGTTGTCAAAACCTTTCAGGATGCATTCGATAACTTTTTCATTCATCGTTTTATGATTGCGACCTTTTGGGAGCAACAATAAAACGAAGATGACGATTAAGGTTAAACCCTTATTCGATAATTATCTCATCCAAAAACATCCACGATTTGCCGCCTTTGCCGGGATCGGTATCAGGGATAATTCCGAAGTTCTTAGCTTGGACTTTGATGAATCTTGCTTTGGTGTTAAGACCTTCTGAATCGTAATACCGAATGTTATAAGTTCCTATGGTATCAAATTCTTGAATGGTAACCTTTATATAATTTAACAGCTTATAATCATCCTCCCCATCCTCGGAAAAGGAAAAGGTAACTTCCTTGGGATAATAAATCCATGACCCTATATCTTGCAAACATCCAAGTCCTACTTTATGAATATCCTTCACCGCTCCAAGGTCAATGATTGCTTCAAAACCCACGCCTTCATATCCCTGCCAGTCGCCACTTCTGAAGTCTTTGCCACCACGAATTTTATCTATCAACGTATTGTCGCCATCGCCGGCATATTGCGGAGAATAAGGGCTGATGATTTTAATCTTCCGGTTCTTATCCAGCTTAATAAAGTTTGCAAAAACAGAACTGCTTTTAGTATCTCCTTCTAATGCCGCAAAGATTTCTACCTTGCCGCCTTCCTTAATAACCACGGGCTTGTGATATGTATTATCCGCCAAGTCAATCGGCTGATTACCGTGATAGGTATAGAGCAAAATCTCTGCCTTCGGATCGAGATGCCCGCACTTCAACACCAAAGAATCGGTGAAGGTACGCGGCACCGATTCGATGTATGGAACGGGGATGATGAGATGATTCTGATCTATGGAAGAAGTAATTGTATTGGAGCCATATTTTTTATCATACAACGAATCGTGCTTATCGGTCATACTGAAATTAATGAACCCGCCACTCATAATATCAGAATGGCTTAGATAATTATGTCCGAACATAACCGAATCTATACCTTCCCTTTTTTCAAGAGGAATAGTATCAACCATTAATTTAATAAAATAATTTTTGTCGGATAAATTTGAAGCAATAATGCGAGTATGCTTACCATTTTCAAGGTTAATAGTTACCTCATCAAACAACGGAGTACCTATCGCATAATCCCCACTGCCAGGGCATACGGGATAGAATCCCATCGCACTCATGACATACCATGCCGACATTTGGCCGCAGTCTTCATTACCGCTCAAGCCATCTGGTTTATTGGCATAAAGCGTGGTCATAATCTGATGAACACGCTCCTGCGTCTCCCACGATTGCCCTGCATAATCATACAAGTAAGCAATGTGATGACTTGGCTCGTTGCCATGTGCATATTGCCCTATCATGCCGGAAATATCGCTCTGTTCACGACCGGTAGTCTTGCTCTTCGCAGTGAATAATTCATCGAGTTTGGCAGTAAATTTATCGCGACCACCCATGGCATTCATCAAGCCCGTGACATCTTGTGGGACATAGAAATTATACTGCCAGGTGTTGGCTTCTGTCAAATCAAAGTTCACCTCGAAAGGATCGAATGGAATCTTAAAACTACCATTGCGTTTGGCGCGGAAGAAGTTTGTTTTAGGGTCAAAGATATTCTTCCACGATTGTGCTCGGTAAGTGTAGAGCGTGTAGTAGGAGTTGTAATAATTTTGATTGCCCAAGAGCTTTACATACTGCGAAATACACCAGTCATCGTAAGCATATTCAAGCGTCCTTGACACCGATTCGCCAGCCTTATCCGAAGGGATGTAACCCTCTGTATTGTAGGCTTCGAGACCATCGCGTTTCTCGAGAGAAGCCTTCACCATTGCCAGCAAAGCCTTCTCTGTATCGAAGCCTTTGATGCCCTTCTGGAAAGCATCTACAATCACAGGAACGGCATGGTAGCCTATCATGCAATCGGTTTCATTAGCAGCTAATTCCCATACTGGCAAGCGACCGCTTTCATCATAACATTTCAAGAAAGTATTAATGAAATCGGCAGTTCTCTTTTGATCAATAATGGTCAATAAAGGATGCTCGGCACGATAGGTATCCCACAGGGAAAAGACGTTATATACATCGTGGTCAGCATGATGAATCTGCATATCCATTCCACGATAATTACCATCCACATCGGAGTATAGATTCGGTGCCAACATGCAGTGATAGAGCGCAGTGTAAAAGATAGTCTTCTTATCTTTATCCTTTGACTTGACAACAATCTTTGAGAGTTCTTTCTCCCATGCTTTGGAAGCTTTCTTTTGATAAAAATCGAAATTGAAATCCATTGTTTCCGCTGTCAGATTCTTTCTTGCACCATCACAACTAACTGCCGATATTCCGACCTCGACAACAACGGTATCTTGCCCACTAAAATCATACCGAACAGCGGCTTTAATATTCTTTCCTTTAGCTTCTTTTACTGCCGCTTCCCAGGGGACATCATCACTAGCTACGCTGCATGAAGTAAAGGGCTTGGAAAACTGGGCAACGAAGTAAACATACTGATCTTTTGCCCATGCTTTGGAGCGACGCATGCCTTCTATTTCGTGGTCATTAATAACTTTAATTGATGCTTCAATAACTTCATCACGATGCTTCAAATCAATGATAATATTGGCGGTATCTTTGCTCTTCGGAAAGATATATCGGTGCATTCCGGCGCGGTTGGTAGCGGTTAATTCAACGATGATGTTGCCATTATCCAATTTCACTTTGTAATAGCTGGCTTTGGCTGTTTCATTTGCTTTTTTAAATGAAGAACGGTAGCCTTTTTTGCCATCACTTCCATTATTAAAATGAACATCGCCGACGGTTGGCATGAAGAGAATATCTCCGAAATCAGAACAGCCCGTGCCGCTAAGATGCGTATGGCTGAAACCATAAATAACGCTGTCGGAATAATGGTATCCCGAGCATCCATCCCAGCCATCCAAGCGGGTATCAGGACTTAATTGCACCATGCCAAACGGCACGACGGCACCCGGATAGGTATGCCCGTGCCCCCCGGTGCCGATGAAGGGATTCACATAATTCGTCAAGGCTTCTTGTGCCATTCCATGAAATGGAAGGATGGAAAAGGGAAGAAGGAGGAGGATGAAGAGGAGTTTTCTCATATTTTAATAGTATTTAATAGTGTTTGGAATAAAATTTCTATCGTTGAATTGGAGAATACCTAAGTAATCATGACCGTTAAGTATGTTTTTTTGACGATCAAGGTTGTTTTTTTGACGATCAAGGTTGTTTTTTTGACGATCAAGGTTGTTTTTTTGACGATCGAGGTTGTTTTTTTGACGATCAAGATTGTTTTTTTGACGATCAAGGTTGTTTTCATGTTGATTACCTAAGAAGCTGTGAAAAATATACTTATCTCTCGTGGAATAGTAGGGATTAATGCTGGAATCCATGTTGAATGACATATCAGGGCTTATATTTGATTCCAAATTAATGCCGCAGCACCCAATATTGCTGCTGAATTGTTGGGCAAAGAGGAGGGAAGGACCGCTATTTTGCCGCGATAAATGTGGTGAAGATTCGTTTCCATGTAATGCCGTATCGGGTTCAGCAATAAATCGCCAGCCATCGCGATGCCACCAAAGATAAAGATGGCTTCTGGCTCGGTATAACACACCGAATCGGCTAATGTAAGTCCTAATATCTTGCCTGTTTCGTCGAATATTTTCAGGGCGATTGCGTTTCCATTCATAGCCATTTCGGTAATCATGGCAGGGGTGATGGATTGCAAATCCATCGCATCGGATTCTTTGATTTCATCGGTATTTGAGGTCATCATTTCGGTGAATGTCTGTATCATTCCGCGCTTCGAGACATAAGCCTCAAGGCATCCAAACCTGCCGCAAGTACAGGCTCTGCCATTCCTTATCGCGATGGTATGACCCAGCTCTCCCGCTAAGCCGTGATGCCCGTAAATCAATGCTCCATTCGCTACAAAGCCGCTTCCAAGCCCTGTTCCGATGGTGATTTCTATAAAGTTCTTCATGCCCTTCGCTCCTCCGAAAATCATCTCGCCGAGAGCAGCCGCATTGGCATCGTTGGTTACTAAAACCGGGGTATCCATTATCTTATTAACCATCGCGGCGAGGGGTATGATACCTTTCCAAACTAAGTTCGGGGCGTGTTCTATCGTTCCATGATAAAAGTTGCCATTCGGTGCTCCGATGCCGATTCCTTTCATCGAATATTCGGTGGAAAAGGGTAGGAGGAGGGTGGTAATTTGCCTCGCCATCTCCCTGATATACGCCGCGATGTCGGGGAATGCCTCCGTCGCAAAATGTGAGGTCGCGAGAATCGTTCCCTCGGCATCAATCAAGCCAATAACGGTCGTCGTTCCGCCAATATCTATCCCTACTACGATTTCTTTTTGAGGCATTCTTATTTTAATGGATGCAAAACTAATTATTCATTGGGATTAAGAAAAAGGATTTACCTCCTGACGTTTTTTTCAGAAATCTGTCAGGAGAGAATGTGTCTGGTTTTCTTTGGTCATAGCATCGGTTTTTTGCCAAGGGTATGAAATAGTCTTGGGAATGGCATCCTCCGAAAAACGAGGGCACAAACTAACCTTGGGAATGGCATCCTCCGAAAAACGAGGGCATAAACTAACCTTCGGAATGGCATCCCCCGAAAAACGAGGGCATAAACTAACCTTGGGAATGGCATCCTCCGAAAAACGAGGGCATAAACTAACCTTGGGAATGGCATCCTCCGAAAAACGAGGGCATAATCTAACCTTGGGAATGGCATCCCCCGAAAAACGAGGGCATAAACTAACCTTGGGAATGACATCC
>CAIMUP010000029.1 GCA_903844645.1 uncultured Bacteroidota bacterium | reverse complement strand
CAAGAGGAATGACGAGTCTTTTTCTTGGAATGATTCGTATTTAATAAGGAATGATTCGTATTTGATTTGGAATGACGAATAGATGGATCGGAATGACGAATCTTTACTTCCGAATGACTCGTCTTTTTCCTTTTTTGATGAATTTTATTCTCTAAATAATGGAATATTTTAAGGCATTAATGGGCATTAAAAACTGATTCAAAAATCATCGTTTTTGGATGATGAAATTTTCCATTTTAATGACTTATAAAAATCTTTTTTTGATGAATCTTATTCCACGAAAGATGCAACAAACGGGGCGGATGATTCCTCGTTTTTCTTTTTATCTGATTAAAGTAAGGAAACCTTTGTTTGATATCGGAACATCGTTAATATCTATCGCCGTCAGGATATAATAATAGGTGCCATCAGGGGCTTGGATGCCGGCAGTGGTGTATCCATCCCATAGAAAATCGTGTTGGAAACTTTCAAAAATCTTTTGTCCCCACCGATTCAAAATCAACAGATGATAATGGGTGCATCCTTCGACAATAAGATTAAAGAAATCGTTGTAACCATCATTGTTTGGCGAGAAAATATTCGGAATTGTAAGCTGACAACTATCTGCCGTAATCTCGATACGCATCGTATCTGGCGGAACATAACATCTATCATTCGGCTTGGTCGTAATCAAGGTCAGTTCGTACGTTCCGGCTCGGAAATATTCCGCTGATTGAAGAAAAATATTGGTGCTTGTATCACCATTACCCATAGTCCAAAAACTTTCAGTACCATGCACGCTCTTATTAGTAATATCAACCACCAAAGGGGTGCATCCCTTGATCGGAAAAGCCCAAAATTCGCTGTGAATAGTCGCTGTATCGCCTACCTTAATCGTATCGGCAAATGTAAGGGTATCGGCAATGATTCCGCAGATAGAAGTATCGTTGATAGCAACCAAGGTTACGGTAAAAATGCCCGTATCGGTGTAGGAATGATTCGGATTTATGGAGGTACTGTTCGTGCTATCGCCAAAGTTCCAGATGAAATGAATTCCTTCGGTACTGGTGTTCGTAAAATGAATCATCAACGGGATGCAACCACGGAATGTATCGGCACTAAAGGCACTGATAACATGGGGAAGAAGCCTTACTTCGATGCTATGAAGAATGGCGGTATCATTACATCCTCCTGCCCCGAACGTAATAAGGGTAACGGTATAAATTCCTGGCGTAAGAAAGGTATAATCAGGGCTTGTCATGCTGCTGGTATCCGTATTCCCAAAGTCCCAATGAGATGCTATACCGTGAAGACTATTGTTAATAAAATTAACGCTCATAGGTGCACATCCGATAAGGGTATCGGCAACGAAAGCGGCATGGGCAGAGGGATTAATGGTAATGAAATCGGTTTGAATCAACGTATCCACCTTCGTTCCACACAGCGTTACGGAATAAGTACACAAGGTTACGGAATAAATTCCCGATGATGTATAAGTATGGTTCGGATTGGCAGTGGTATCACTCGTCCCATCTCCGAAATACCATAAGAAATTGGTTCCGTTACTACTGTTATTAATAAAATGAACCGTAACCGAATCGCAAGCTACCACAGGGTTTGCAGAAAAGCTGCTGATAGGAATCGGAGGGTTAATAACGGTGATATAATTAATGATGATTGCCGTATCGTTGCATCCGTTAGCACCGAAACAAATCAAGGTATCGGTAAAAATTCCTGCATTGATATAAGTATGAATCGGGTTGAGAACGGTACTGGTACTGCCATCGCCAAAACTCCAATAATAAGCGGTAGCATCGGTACTGTTATTACTGAAATTCACCGTGAATGGCACACATCCTATCATCGTATCAGCAATAAAAGAAGCATATGCTTGAGGATATACCGTGATGTAATTTGAACGTATCATAGTATCCACGAAAGTGCCGCAAACATTGGTGTTATAAGCAATTAATGAAACGGAATAAGTACCAGAATCGGTGTAACTATGGGTAGGATTCGCGGAAGTAGAAGTGTTGTTATCGCCAAAGTTCCAAAGGTATGAATTAGCATTGTAACTGGCGTTGAAAAAGGTAACCGATAACGGATTGCAGCCCGATAAAGGAGTCGCAGAAAACGTACTCGTGATAGCATTATTAGTAGTCGTAATAACAATGCTATCCTTTGCGATGCATCCATCAGGATTCATGGTGATAAGTTTGTAAGTACCCGTTTGATTAATCGTATCGGTAGGGTAACTACTGCCATCGGGCAACCAATAATAAGTAGCCATACCGAGGTTGCCATAAAGCACCAACGAACTATCCGTGCAAAGAATCGGAACTCCCACAATACTGATGTGAGCAAGAGGATTTGATTCCACAACAACTGCAATTGCATTCGTAATAATACTGCAAGAAGAAATAGTACAGGAGTATGTATCTCCTACATGCACATATTGCGAAAAATCATTTCCCGATAGCGGCGCATTCCATTGAATAATGCTTCCAGGATTCGTAATTACGGTTAATAAAACCGAATCTCCCGGACAAAAGATAATATCTGGCGTAGCTTGTAGATAAGGCGTGTTGTATTGAATCACCTCGACATCATTAGAAACCAAAACACAACCATTAGTGTCTGTAAGAATACAAAAATAAGTCCCTGATTCAGTTACATAAATCGGATTACTGGAACTTATAATAGGCCCATTAGGACCTTGCCACGTGAATGTCCCAATACCACTGCAAAGCAACTGAACAGAGTCATTAGGACAGATTAATCCATTAGCAGGAGACATGGTAATATTGGGTTGCGGGTTCGTATTAATAATGATTGTAGTACCATTAGAACATCCTGCCGCATTCCAAACCGTAAGATGATAATTTCCTGTTAAAGATGCCCAAATACTATCGTTTAATATGGTGCTATTATCAGGAATATCCCAACTATAGGTAATACCTCCGGAGGCAATTAGCATTGTGGAATCGCCAGGACAAATGAAATGATTCCCGCTTATCGTTGCAACGGGAACAGGCATTAGATTCACATAAATACTACGGGTAATAACCGCAGTATCTGTATCACAACTGGTCGCTCTTACACTGGTCGCTGTAATAGCATACCAACCCGATTGTGAAGGATAGAAGTGCATTCCGTCATGAGGAAAATCGAGGCAAGAGTTTGTTAAATTTCCGTAAAGAATAGTATTGGGGGTAACGGTCCAATAGATTAAAGGGTTATCATAATTCAAAGCATTGTAAGGATCATAAGCGATTGAAGAGGAACACAAAACTTGTGCTGTAGGATTGGTCAACGAATCAAAAACAATCATGTTGAACTGATCGCCGTTACAAAGAAAAATGGTATCGTTTCTATCAGAATCTTCGAGGCATCTCATCCCGGGAATTATATGAGTGAGGAAGCTGTCTAATACTACATTCACGGTATTGTCACTACCACAACCAAAGGAATCAACAATGATAAAAGTATGATCCCCGGAAGTAGTAACCAAGAGAATAGAATCGTTTAATGGACCACCAGACCAATGAAACTGGTTGTTGTTGTCAAATCCTCCTCCTGTAAGCAATACAGGACCTGGAGGACATATAATAATCGGAGTGGTAACCGTTGCATGATTATTAAAGCCCCTATCATCTGTAATAGTAGGAATTATCGGTGATGGATGAACTATTACATGAATAGTATCGGAGGTAATAAAACATCCATCACCAGAGGTTTGACGAACCCAATAAGTTCCTGAAACAGTAACAGGAGAAATGGAGGAACCCGTAGCACCAGTGGACCATAAATAAGTGAAATTAGGACCTATCACATCGCAAGTGAAAGGAACCGCCGTTAATTCTCCGGAAGCACAAAATTCAACAGTATCAGGGCAAGGCTGGGTATAATTAATAAACCTGTTGATGCAAACTCCTTTCACATTTCTATTGCAAGAAGAATCGGTACGGATATAATAATCCAAAGGCTGACGGTTAATATCTACGGCTTTCGCAATGAAAGCATCACTGTTTCCGAAGGTGTTGAACCGAGCATAGTTGTTATAAAAATTGTCTCCACAATAGCCGCTGTTGTAACAAGAAAACAAGGTGCTGTTATTCGGATAGCCAAGGTAATGATTCACTCGAATAGGGAATTCTATACTTTGATTGAAGCTCCCTATTATCAATACTTGCTGCGAAGTATCTATGGCAATACCGGCTCCGTTATCATTATCCCTTCCGCCTATTTGCCGGCTCCATTGCCAACCGCCGATGGCATTCCATTTACTTACGAAGATGTCATTAAACCCGACGCTGTTAAAAGTTCCTTGACCATAAACATTGGCATAATCATTCAGCCGGCATCCGAAATTACCAACTACATAAGGATTGTTCGCACCATCAATGGCAAGGTTCTTCACGGTGAGGCTTCCATCGGAACTATTCACAAAGCTCCATAATTTATTACCAAGAGCATCATATTTTACAAGAAAGATTCTATTGAAATAAGTGGCAGTAAGCGTCGTGTTATTAGGGGCGGAGAAGAAAGTGAGCGTTCCTTGGAAGTCTCCGGCGACAATGGGATTACCGATGTTATCAACCACAATTCCGCGAGGAATATCGAGACCTCCTCCTCCTGCCCGACGAAACCATTGTTCTACGCCATTGGCATTATATTTAATAAGAAAAATAGCATTATACATTTGGTTGTTATGCACGGCATCGAAGGCGATGGTATCGCTGAATTGTCCGGTAACATAGACATTGCCAGAAGCATCGGAAGCAACATCCAGCCCTCGATCTACATAAGGTCCGCTGCCTTTCTTTGCCCAAAGGAAAGTCCCATTAACATCTAACTTCGCCGTGAAAACATCTATGCTGCCATTCATGCTTATCAAAGTAAAACTGCCGAAGGTGGCGGTGTCTTTAAATTGCCCAGTGATGATGACATTCCCCGACAGATCTACGGTGATTCCATTCCCAATATCGCTGGAAGTACCGCCCCCTCTTTTTGCCCAAAGACAGGTACCTGCACTATCATATTTCGCAATGAAAACATCCTGAACACCGACCGAGGTGATGGTATGTGTTCCGAAATGGGCGGTGCCGTAAAAGTAGCCTGTGATATAGCTGTTTCCTTGGGCATCGGCTTTGATGGAGGTGGGCATATCGGTGCCGCCACCACCGGCTCGTACTGCCCATCGGTAAGTGCCATTACCGGATAATTTGACGATATAAATATCTTTCGATCCTGCGGCATGCAGCGTGGTATTGCCGAAGGTGGCGGTGCCGGTAAAATACCCGGTGGAATACGAATTCCCATTCGCATCGGTGGCAATATCTATGCCTTCATCAATGGTTACGCCGCCGGCATGTTGAATCCAATATTGCGCCTCGCAAGGGAGCGTAATGATTAAAATCAGGATAGCCGAGAGGAGGAAAATCTTTTTCAAAACAGCATCAATTATTTAAGAAGTCAAAATTAGGGAAAATTGGCGACAAAGGAAACACGACAGATTCAGAACAAGGGCGAGGTGGATATGTATTTTGTGAGTTAATAGTGATTCCCCTTCAATACCAGTTTTTGGGAAAATACCCGCTGTTTCTACGCCAGCAACTGCAGTTTCTACGCCAGCGCATACTGTTTCTACGCCAGCAACTGCAGTTTTTAGGTCAGAGCATACTGTTTCTACCCCAGCATATACCTTATGCTACATCAGAAACTGCAGTTTCTATGCCAGCATAAGGTATATGCTGCGTCAGCAACTGCAGTTTTTAGGTCAGCGCATACTGTTTCTACGCCAGCATATACCTTATGCTACGTCAGAAACTGCAGTTTCTAAGCCAGCAACAGTGGTAAAAATTCTGGTTTATGAAGTAAAGTTAATCTTGAATTCCTACTTTTGCCCTCTGATTAACAAAAGCAATTGCTGCCATGAAAAGAATCCTTATCCTCCTCATTTTTTATTTTTCACTCTTCACTTTTCACTGCGAAGGCAGGGAGAAGGCTACGTTTATTTCCAAGGGTAGCATCGAGGAATTCCCGCATTATCTCCACAATGGCTGGATATTTAATGCTAAGGACGACTCCGCGATGGCGCAATTATTATATAATGACGGGAACTGGATTGAATGCCGAACGACGATGAATATGAGCAGTACGAAGACGCCAAAGTTCAATGGCGTAGGTTGGTTTCGGTATCATTTTATAACCGATTCCACCGTTACCGCGCGACCCCTCGCGATGATGGTAACGCATTTCGGGGCTTCGCAGATTTATCTTGATGGTAAACTAATTCGCTCTTTCGGGGTAATTAATGGCAAGGATAGCAGCGTCTATTTCGACCCCGAAGAATTGCCTTTCATCTTTACCATTCCTAATACTTCGGAGCATGTTATTGCCGTCCGGTATGCCAATTTCGATGCCGAACGGAATGCCCGAATATTTCTCCACTCCGATGCCGGCTTCCTGATGCAGATAGGCGAACCGGACACCGTGATTTATCATAAAGACCTCCGAACAACCCTTTTATCTCTGGCACTTTCCTTGTTGATAGGCTTCTTCTTTGCCTTTTGTTTGATACATTTTTTTATGTATTTGCATTACAAAAGCCTTCGCTCGAACTTATATTTCAGCATCTTTATGTTTTCATTAGCCATCTGCTTTGTCATCGGTTTCATCTGTTATTCCAGCCATACGCCGTTCATCGAATTAATCAGTATTTACTTCATCAACGCTGCTATCGTATCTGCCTGCATTGCCCTTTCGGGATTCATCAATGAATTATTCAATAAGAAGAAACTACGATTTAAGGTCATTGCCTCCGTCGGTATCGTCATCATGATTCTTCGGTTCTGTAACCTGCCTATCTTCGGAATATTAACCATCAGCTTAATCATCGGCGTATCCATCGAGGCGGTTATCAATGTACTCATCGCCTTATTCCGTCGCGTCAGGGGAGCCAAGATTATCGGTACGGGCATCCTGTTTTTCACTTTATTTATCCTCACTATTTTTACCGTGGCGATGCTCAATTCTCGGTTCGATATTGATGATAGAACCACTGGCGGACAGATTATCGTCTTTATTTTAGCTCTCGCCATTATCAGTATTCCTGTTTCGATGTCGGTTTATTTGGCGTGGGATTTCTCTTCCATCAATAAAAACCTCGCCATGCAACTCGACCAGGTAAAACTATTGTCGGATAAGACTATTGAGCAAGAAATCGAGAAGCAAAAGATACTGGAGAATAAGAAAGAAGAACTCGAAAAGGAGGTCATGGAACGCACCTCGGAATTAAGGGTGGAGAAGAAAAAGTCCGATGATCTTTTATTAAATATCCTCCCTGCCGATGTCGCGGAAGAGCTGAAGAATAAAGGCAGTTCGGAGGCTCGCGACTTCGAGATGGTTACCGTGATGTTCACAGATTTCAAAGACTTCACCATGATTAGTGAGAAACTAAGCCCTACAGAATTAGTAAAGGAAATAGATTACTGTTTCTCGGCTTTTGATAACATTATTCACAAGCATGGCATCGAAAAGATTAAGACCATTGGCGATGCCTATATGTGCGCCGGAGGCTTACCAGTTGCTAATAAAACTCATGCCGAAGATACTGTAAAAGCAGCCATCGAAATTCGTGATTTCATGGCAAATCACAACAAAGAAAAACTTGCCAAAGGCGAACTTCCATTTGAGATAAGAATAGGAATTAATACCGGACCAGTAGTAGCAGGAATAGTCGGCGTTAAGAAGTTTGCTTATGACATTTGGGGAGATACCGTGAACCTTGCAAGTCGTATGGAAAGTTCTGGGAAGGAAGGAGAAGTGAATATATCCGGTAGTACTTATGAATTAGTTAAGGATAAATTTACTTGTTCTCATCGTGGGAAGATTCAGACAAAGAATAAGGGGGAGGTGGATATGTATTTTGTGAATTAGATTCCTACTTTTGCCCTCTTATTAATAAAAGCACTTAAGCCATGAAAAGAATCCTGTTCCTCTTAACGATTATTCTCTTAACGATTAACGGATATTCCCAACTACAGGGTCAATCGAAAGTCGACAGCCTTGAAATAGCTTTGACGAAGTTGGATGGGACGGCGAAGGGCGGTGTGGTTATTGGGATTTCGGATGAGTTTAAGATACCTGTGAAGTATATCGGGGTGGGTGAAAGGATGGAGGACTTGCAGGTATTTAATAAATATGAGTTTGTTGATTCGTTTTTTAATCAATAGATTGGGGAATAAGGAGTCCTGAATAGGGATTTTTGTTCTAATATTGCCAAAAAGTAAAAAGTGAGGTGGCTGGAAATGCCCGTCGTTAGCTGTGATTAAGCTATCTGAATGAATAATCAAGCTATCTGAATGAATAATCAAGCTATCTGGAGGTATCATCAAGCTATCTCGTTCCATAATTAAGCTATCTGTACGCATCGTTAAGCTATCTGGTGGAATAGTTAAGCTATCTGGTGGAATAATCAAGCTATCTCCTTCCATAATTAAGCTATCTGTACGCATCGTTAAGCTATCTGGTGGAATAGTTAAGCTATCAGTAGGGATGGTTAAGCTATATGTTGGGATAAACAAGACCTTTGCTTGGAAAATAAAGGGAATTAAAAATTCCCGGCTATAGGGACGAGATTGCAAATCTCGACCAGCGCATTACTGAACATCCCGACCAGCGGGGTTTTTTTTGTAGGAATATTTTCTTGATTGTTTATTCCTACTTTTGCCCTCTTATTAATAAAAGCACTTAATGCCATGAAAAGAATCCTAACCCTGTTACTGTTCATTATTCAATGTTCACTATTCACTGCAACAGCTCAAGACAAACACCTTATTGATTCCCTCGAAACCCAATTGAAAAAGCACGATGCCGCCAAGAAAGAACTCGGGAGCAAAGCCCCTGCTATGTATGATACCACTGCGGCAAATATTTATTCAGCTTTAAGTTATCAATATTGGAGTAATAACCCCGATACGGCAATGTATTATGCGAAGCAATGTTTGTCGGTATCTGAACAGATAGGATTTAAGAAAGGCATTGCTAAAGGTTATCATAACATGGGAGCGGTGAATCAAAATAAAGGAAATTATTCGCAGGCATTGGAGTATTCTCAAAAGGCATTGCAGCTATATGAAGAAGTCGGGTCAAAGAAAGGAATGGGTAGTATGTATAATAGCATAGGGATTATTCATTACGAACAAGGCAATTATCCCGAAGCATTAAAAAATTATTTTCTTTCCTTAAAGTTATATGAAGAAATCGGGGAGAAGAATGGTATTGCATTTTCGTATAATAACATAGGGCTTATTTATAACGAACAAGGCAATTATCCCGAAGCATTAAAAAATTACTATCTTTCCTTAAAGATAATGGAAGAAATGGGGAACAAGAATGGTATTGCATTATCGTATAATAACATAGGGATTATTTATGACGAACAAGGCAATTATCCTGATGCATTAAAAAATTACTTTCTTTCCTTAAAGATAAAGGAAGAACTCGTGGACAAGAGTGGAATTGCACTTTTGTATAATAACATAGGGAAAGTTTGTCAGCAACAAGGACATTATCCCGAAGCATTAAAAAATCACTTTCTTTCCTTAAAGATAAAGGAAGAAATTGGGGACAAGGATGGTATTTCAAGTTCGTATAATAACATTGGGGAAGTTTATGAGAAGCAAGGCAATCTGCAGGAGGCATTAAAATATGAAACCATGGGGCTTTCATTGGCATTGGAAATAGGGGCTAAGGATAGGATAGAATTAGCATATCAAGAACTTGCGGTTATAGATTCGGCTATGGGTAATTACAAGGGGGCTTTGGTGCATTATAAATTGTACACGCAAGTGAAGGATTCGATGTTCAATATGGAGAATCAGAAGAAAATATCGCAATTGGAGAATGCTAAAAAGCAAGTAGCCGACAGTGTAAAGATGGCAGATGAAAAGCAACTATATGCCATTGAAATTAAGCGACAAAAGCAATTGAAGTATGGTTTTATTATTGGGTTTGCGTTGGTCATGTTTTTTTCTCTTTTGATAATAAAAGAGAAGCGACGGAGCGATAAATTATTATTGAATATTCTCCCAACGGATGTCGCTAAAGAACTAAAAGATAAAGGCAGTGCCGAAGCAAGGGATTATCAAGAAGTATCGGTCATGTTCACCGATTTCAAAGACTTTACCAAGATAAGCGAGAAGATGACTCCTTCGGAATTAGTCAAAGAAATAGATTTCTGTTTCTCGGCATTTGATAACATTATTCACAAGCATGGAATAGAAAAAATCAAGACCATTGGAGATGCTTATATGTGTGCCGGAGGCTTGCCTGTTGCTAATAAAACCCATGCCGAAGATACTGTAAAAGCAGCTATCGAGATTCGTGATTTTATGGCTAATCTTAACAAAGAAAAACTTGCCAAAGGGGAACTTCCCTTTGAGATAAGAATAGGAATTAATACCGGACCGGTAGTTGCAGGAATTGTCGGAGTAAAGAAGTTTGCTTATGATATTTGGGGCGATACCGTGAACCTTGCAAGTCGAATGGAAAGCAGCGGTGAGGCAGGGAAAGTGAATATTTCGGGCAGCACTTATGAATTGGTTAAGGATAAATTTACTTGTTCTCATCGCGGTAAGATTCAGACTAAGAACAAGGGGGAGGTGGATATGTATTTTGTAAGTTGAAAAGATTAATCATTATTTGGTTAGTCATATTCCAATATTTAGTTTGCTAAATTTGCACCCTTAATAATTAAATATATTTATACCATGAAAAATTTAATCGTATTGCTTCTGACAGTCTTACTGTTTCAAGCCCAGGCTCAATCAGTAAGCCCCAGTGTACTCGCATCTACGGGAAGTTATTTCTCGAATGCGACCTTCTCGTTATCTTCCACTTTCGGAGAGATGACGATGGTTGAAACATTTTCTGGCGGTAACAATTTCCTTACCCAGGGATTTCAACAACCATTTCAAATGTCCACCGGCATCACGAATCCGATTCCTGATAACGGTACTTTCAGCATCTATCCGAATCCTTCGGATGGGAATTTCTTGCTGACCTTTCATTATGCTACTGGCGGTACCTCTTCGTTTCGGATGTTGAACATGCTTGGGCAGGTTGTGAATAATACGACTGTGAAGTTCGACAAAGGTGTCAACTTCCAGAACTTCAACTTGCATTCTTTGGCGAATGGAATCTACTTCTTCGAAGCCAATTATTCCTTCACCGACGGCAAGGTCTTGAAGAACGTTTCCAAAATAAATATCGCTAAATAAATTATCCATAAACAAAATTAAATAATGAAAACAATGAAAAAAGTAATTACAAATCTAAAATCGTTACTGTTAGCCGGATTGATTATGATACTTTTCAGCAGTACATTCGCGCAGGTGCCACAGGGCATGAACTATCAGGCTATCGCAAGGAATTCTTCAGGGAATCCTTTGATCAGTCAAACAATTTGCCTTCGTCTGACTATTCACAGTGGTTCGGCAACTGGTCCTGTTCAGTATCAGGAAACACAAGTAAGCACTACCAATGGTTTTGGATTAGTGAACCTGAAAGTAGGAATGGGAACCGTTACACAAGGTGTATTCAACACAATTCCATGGAGCGCAGGCAACCAGTACATGCAAGCAGAAATGGATTTATCAGGATCATGCACAGCATGGGTTGATATGGGTGCTTCACAATTATTAACTGTGCCTTATGCTATGTATGCAGGATCGGGAGGAACAGGACCTACTGGACCAACTGGTGCAAATGGTGCGACAGGAACTGCCGGTGCAACTGGTGCTGCAGGAGTTAACGGAGCAACAGGTGCTGCAGGAGCAGCCGGAACTAATGGAGCAACTGGTGTCGCTGGAGCTAACGGTGCAACGGGTGCTGCAGGAGCTAATGGTGCAACAGGTGCTGCGGGAGCTAATGGTGCAACAGGTGCCGCAGGTGCTAATGGTGCAACTGGTGCTAATGGAGCAACTGGTGCTGCTGGTGCAACTGGAGCAACAGGTTCTGGATCTGTAACCGGAACATTGAACTATGTAGGGAAGTTTACTCCTGATGGAAACTCTATAGGAAATTCATTAATCTATGATGATGGAATACATGTTGGTATTGGAACAATAAATCCAACTGACCAATTGCACGTTGCTGGTTATAATTCGTCTATTAATATTGAAGAGTTAGGGACATCAGACACTCGACTTCTTTTTAGCCGACAAGGTTATGGAAGATGGAGTCTTAGGGAAAACTATGGTACTCCATCCGATAATATTGCCTTTTATGATTGGTCATCAATTGCAAAGGTATTTCAAATTAATCAAGGCGGTAATGTAGGTATTGGTACAAATCTTAATCCTGTTAATAAATTGGATGTTTCTGGTGGTGTCGCTATTGGTTCTTATGCTGGAGTGAATACTACTACTACTAATGGTATGATTGTTTCTGGTAATGTAGGAATTGGAACTGCAAATCCGACTGACCAATTGCACGTTGCTGGTTATAATTCGTCTATTAATATTGAAGAATTAGGGACATCAGACACTCGACTTCTTTTTAGCCGACAAGGTTATGGAAGATGGAGTCTTAGGGAAAACTATGGTACTCCATCCGATAATATTGCCTTTTATGATTGGTCATCAATTGCAAAGGTATTTTAAATTAATCAAGGGGGTAATGTAGGTATTGGTACTAATCTTAATCCTATCAATAAATTGGATGTTTCCGGGGGCGTCGCTATTGGTTCTTATGCCGGAGCAAATACTGCACCTTCTAATGGTATGATTGTTTCGGGAAATATTGGTATTGGAACTCCAAATCCACAATCCAATTATCAATTACATGTGGCTGGTAATAATCCTGCAATAAATATTGAAGAATTGGGAACTTCAAATTCGGCTCTGGTATTTAGCAGAATAGGTATTGGGAAATGGTATATCTTAGAAAATTATGGTTCCCCAGTTGATAACATCTCATTTTATGATGGATCAACAGCATCAAAAGTCTTTCAAATAAACCAAGGTGGCAATGTCGGTATTGGAACTACCAACCCCACCCAAAGATTAGACGTAAACGGCAACGTAAAATTCTCCGGTGCCTTGATGCCTAATAATCTTCCAGGAACAGCAGGACAAGTCCTAACCTCTGCCGGTGCAGGTGCGCCTCCAACTTGGAATGCCGCTGCTACAAATGTAGTTGCTACAAGCGAATCAGGAGCTAATACCTTTATGACAGCAAACAACGTGGTTTATAATTATTCGGGTGGTCAAGTTACTATTACTGTTCCTCGTTCCGGTACTATAGTGGTACAAGCAAATGCTAATGTAGTACTCGACCATGTAAATGGTATTTTAAAAACACTAGTTCTCAATATCGGAACTACTAATACAGACGGGGGAGATTACCCTAATGCAATTCTTTATGATATTCCTGCAGCTTTTCCAACCTTTCCCACAGCTTTACAAACATTCACTGTTCGTAAAGCATTCACTGTTACTGCAGGTACTTATACCTATTACCTCAATGGATTAATTTATCAGGGAGCAAGTGGAAATGATAACTTCAATTATAGCGCCATGGAAGCAATATTTTATTAATAGCTGAATAACGATAACAGTTAATCAAATTAGCTTTTATCCTTCCAAGAAGCCCGCAGATAATTGCTATTTGCGGGCTTCTTTGTTTTTAATGAATTGATAAAGGATAAATTTACTTCTATTCACCACGGAAAGATTCAGACGAAGAATAAGGGGGAGGTGGATATGTACTTTGTATCGTAACTTTACTAAAGATCAAAACTTTGGTAAAGGGTATTTCCTCAAGAAAAAGATTCGTCATTCCAAGAAAAAGACGGGTCATTCGGAAGTAAAGATTCGTCATTCCAAATCAAATACGAATCATTCCAAGAAAAAGACACATCATTCCAAGAAAACTACGAATCATTCCAAGAAAAAGACTCGTCATTCCTCTTG
>CAIMUP010000028.1 GCA_903844645.1 uncultured Bacteroidota bacterium | reverse complement strand
TTACCTGAAGTAGTGATACTAACTCATAATGCCGTGATAATTCGTTATCACGGCTGTGAGTTTTCTTAGCTATATGCTGAAATAGTAATGGCATCTAATATTACCTCTAAAAATTTGCGGCTGCAAACCTAAAGGGTTTTAAACTATTGGAATTCCAACAGATTAAAACCTTTCGGGAGAAAAACCCGAAAGGAGTTTGGAAAGGATCACCTTTTGGGTCTTAGGTACAATAATTTGTTCTAAAGCCTCTATTTTTGTATAATGCCATCCGTCGCGGGGCGGAAGGGGTAAAACTTTTGTATAATGCCATCCGTCGCGGGGCGGAAGGGGTAAAACTTTTGTAGGATGCCATCCGTCGCGGGGCGGAAGGGGTAAAACATTTGTAGGATGCCATCCGTCGCGGGGCGGAAGGGGTAAAACATTTGTATTATGCCATCCGTTGCGGGGCGGAAGCCCATTTCCCCTTATAATCCGACGCGGGGCGGATGAAAACCCCGAAAATTAACCTTATTAATAGGAGTGTGTTTTTGTCATTCCAGATAATATTAGTAGTTTTGCTGCGATAAAAATAAGTTTAATTAATAATAATAGAATGAAAAAAATCTTAACAAATCTGCTTCTTGTTGCAGCGTTCTTGTCAGTAATGAATGCTGATGGGCAGACGGCGTATATAACGAATACTAATGACAATACCGTATCTGTTATTGATGTAGCAACTAATACTGTTACGGATACGATTATAGTTGGCAATCGCCCAATGGGTGTATCGGTAAGTGCAGATGGAAGCAAGGTATATATAACTAATGAGATTGATCATACTATAAGTGTTATTAATGCTGCCACTAATTCAGTTTCGGCAACGATTGCTGTTGGTAATGATCCTGATGGAATAGTAGTTAGTCCTGATGGAAGTAAAGTATATATTGCCAATGCTAATAATGGTAATGTAAGTGTTGTAGATGCAATCAACAATACTTTTATCACCTCTATTCAAGTTGGGTATCAACCTATAGGAATAACAATAAGTCCTGATGGAAGTAAGGTATATGTAGCGAATGAAAGCTCCAATACAATAAGCGTCATAAATACCACTATTAATGATGTTTCAAATACGATTACTGTTGGCAATTACCCATGGGGTATTTGTATCAGTCCAGATGGAACTAAGTTATATGTTGCTGATGAATTTGATGATTCGGTAGTTGTGATAAATACTGCTACCAATACAATATCGGCATCTATTGCTGTTGGTAATACACCTTGGGGCATAACTATTAGTCCCGATGGAAGTAAGGTTTATGTTACGAATTATGCAGATAGTACAGTAAGTGTAATAAATACTACTACTAATACTGTTACGAACACAATTCTAGTTGGATCAGATCCTTGGGGTATATCAGTTACTCCAGATGGAAGTAAAGTATATGTTGTTAATCATCTTTCAAATACCGTAAGTGTAATAGATACCCTTACAAATACTGTTACTGCTATAATTGCAGTTGGTACAAATCCAGTTTCATTTGGAAATTTTATTTCAACTTATAATATGACCACAGGACTTGTTTCTACGAGGACTGAACCACCAAGCATTTCCATCTTCCCCAACCCCGCCACCAATCAGCTCACCATTTCCCTCCCTGCTACTAACATAAAATCATGCACCATAAATCTTTATGATATGCTGGGAGAAAAGGTGCTTACACAAACCCTAAACCTTAAACTCGAAACCTTAAACATAAGCTCACTCCCCCAAGGAATCTACTTCCTCGAAGTCCTTATGGATAACGAGAAGGTCGTGAGGAAGGTGGTGAAACTGTAAAAGGATTATTAAACCACCTGCACCAAATCAGCAATCTCTTTTGCCTTTTTCCGAAGGTCGTTCATATCTGTTCCGACAAGGTCGTAAGCGAGAGCAACACCCATTCTTCGGTGCTTGCGGGTGAAAGGTTTCCCGAAAATACGGAGGTCTGATTTAGGGAAGGAAGCAGCCTCTGCAATGCCTGTATAAGATGGTTTATCTTGGCTCTCTATTTCAGAAAGAATCACGGCACTGGCAGCCGCTCTCTCCAATGTTATTTCAGGAATTGGCAAGCCTAATACCGCCCTTGCATGGAGTTCAAATTCAGAATAGTTTTGAGTGCCTCCAAGCGTTACCATCCCTGTATCATGGGGGCGTGGCGATAGTTCAGAAAAGTAAACACCGTCATCGGCGAGGAAAAATTCCACACCCCAAATGCCATTACCCGTCAGCGAATCGGTAACTGCTTTCGCCATCTTTTGAGCTTCGGATAAATGGGCTTCAGAGATCAATGCCGGCTGCCAACTTTCCATGTAATCGCCCCGCTCTTGCCGATGCCCGATGGGCGGACAAAACAAGGTCTTGCCATTCGCTTGGGTAACTGTCAGCAAAGTAATCTCGGAGTTGAAATTAATAAACCCTTCGATGATTACTTCGTTGTAATCGCCCCTGCCTTTGGTCGTCGCGACCTCCCAAGCCTTGTCAATATCGGCAGTTGTTTTAATCACGCTTTGCCCTTTGCCAGACGAGGACATCAATGGCTTGATAACACAAGGAATTCCGATAACTTCAACTGCATTTCTAAACTCTTCGAGGGTCGTAGCATACCGATACGGCGCAGTTTTTAATCCTAAATCCTTGGCAGCCAAATCGCGAATGGCTTTTCGGTTCATGGTGAAGTTCGCAGCCCGTGCAGAGGGAATGACAGTGTATCCTTGTGCCTCGTAATCGTAAAACCGTTCGGTACGGATGGCTTCTATTTCGGGAACTATCAAGTCGGGTTGGTGCTTTGCCACTATGGCATCGAGGGCAGCACCATCCAACATATCTATAACTTCGCGGGCATCGGCAACTTGCATCGCGGGGGCATCGGGATAGGAGTCAACAGCGACGACATATTGCCCAAGCCGCTTCATTGCGATTACGAATTCTTTACCTAATTCACCGGAGCCGAGGAGAAGTATTTTCTTGGTCATCATTAATGAATTAAGAGGGGTTATCGCTCCACAATTTCTTTTATTTGCTTCATAAAGGCATCCATTCCTTGCAGCGAATGTTGGTAACCTTCCTCCGATGCGAAACCTTCTTGAGCCCAAGTTAATTCCGTTTGATTCGGACCTTGGGAAACGAGGGTATATGTTACCAAAGAATAGTTCTCCTGCGCATCTTCCAAACCGGTAAAGGCAGACCAATAACGGTAGCTCAATTCTTCAAGAAAAACATTCGATACGACCACGCCTTTATCCTTATATTTCGTATCCATATAGTCGCCTTGGAAGATGATACCTGACCCGACCTCCCAATCGGTAATAGTTTCCGTTCCGAAGAGGTATTCAGCGATAATCTCCGGCTCCGTCAACGCATCCCAAACCTTATATGCGGGAGCGTTGATGACAATTCCTTTAGCGACTTTTAATTTATGATTCATCATACTCTTATTTTTATTAAATACTACCTACGCTTTCTTCAAAAAACAGGTTTTAAGGACCAGCAAAACCTTATCTACTTTACCCTCTATTTCCTCGTCATTATCGGTGAGGCGGATATTCTTCACCACCTGTCCGCGTTTCAGTTCGGCACTCATTCCTTTCACCTTCAGGCTCTTTATTAAGGTTACGGTATCGCCCTCGGCAAGAGGATTGCCATTACTATCTTTCACGATTTTTTGTTCCATGGTATGCTAATTAATTTTTATGTTATTCAGGGTGCGAAACTAACCATTCCAAGGCAAACTAGGATGAGCCGTTATCGTTTCGAGATGGTGAAGGTGATGCCAGGCAAATCCAAGGTGCGGCGGGTGATGGAATTAATCACTTTTAAGCGGCAAATAAGGAACTCATGCGGGGTACTTTTGCCTGCACTGCGGATCGATTTCCAACAATCCTTGACGGTCTTTTTTTGCATCGCCGTAAGGCAGTTAGAAGTCGAGGTGCTGCTCTGGTCCCAGCTGCCAATTTTGAGCATATCGAACTCCGTGATGGAGAAATTTTTGATCGTCGGGTAATCCGTTAATTCAAACAACTGATCTTTGGCATGGATGAGCACATATTTGCCTTTATAAAGGTACCAATTGTTGGGTTGGGGAGCCATTTTATCGGTCATATCTTTCTTTAAATTGTCGTCATTTACGGTATCAATATGGAGGCGGACGCAGTTGTTTCCGTTGATCAGATTGGTATCGCCAGATTGCAGTTTTACGCTGTCGGCGAAGGTGGCGTAGAGGAATAATTTCGGCGATTTGTCGGGTTTGATAAAAGATAAACTAAGGACTATCGGGGCAGCGAGGAGGAGTATTTTTACGAACTTTAGGGGGAGGTTTTTATTCATTAGTAGTAGCGAATTTTTGCGGAATGGTGTTCAGATTTTGGTTCATCGTTTTTATCGGAGTGCAAAGTTAAATAAAAAATTTGAGAGGAAAAAATTTTGCTTCATTAATCATTCAAAAAATATTCAGAATAGGATGCCAAATAAGCCAAACGGACGCCCATTTTATCCTATGAAAGGGTTACGGAAAATAACGGTAAACCTCTTTTCGATGAAGCACTCGGGTAAATTCGACCACCTCCTTCTCAATAAAAATACCGATACGATAATCGCCGATACGAATTCGGAAAGCATTCTGAAAATCCTTCATTTTTTTGCAATTTTTAAGGTCTTTTATCGAATCCGATTCTTCGACATTTTGAACGACATCGGCAATTGCTTGCTTCACTTTTTTATCATCCAGCTTCGAGACATCTTTTAGGAAGGCGGCGCGGAATTTATACTCCATCAGCTCTTCAATTTCTTCATGACGGCTTCTTTTGAGACGAATTTTGTTTTCCGTCCTTCGACCATCGCGTTGTGCAATCCGATTTCTTCTTTTTCATCCTTGGAAAGGACTTTTGCCGTCAAGCCGAGGCGGTGCGCTAATTCGAGGAAGAGGTTTAAATCTTCTTCTTTTTCTGAATTAATTAGTAATGTGCTCATAAATTTTATGTTTTGGCAAAGATACGAATCGGGCGGGAGGTCAGATTTCGTCCTTCCCTCCCTCCTATTTCTGAAAAAATTCGGCGAAACCTTGCCCGACAACGGAAATAACGATGATAATGAACGCTTTTTCCTGAACCAAAACAGAGATTTCCTGAACCAAAACTCTTCTTCTTTTGAAGAAAAAATGATTTTGGCACAGGAAATTTTGGGATAGAATTTAAGTTTTTTAGGATTAATTAACGACTTCTCCGAACGGTCGAACGGATCTTCGCGATGTGTGTAGGATCTGGATTTTCGAAGATAAAAGAACTCATTCCTTTCTTAACAGCGGTGATGGTATTGGCGTGTAAAATGATGGGTGGTTTGGCTAATATTTCTCCTGGATGGAGTAGTACATCGAAGTTCTCCAAATTCTCTACGACGGAGCCGATGATGGCGCCGTGCACCAAGACTTGTGCGCCTTGCAATGCGGTAGATATCTGGTCTTTGTGGGTCGGGGCGGATTCGGCGATGTCGAAGCCCATGATGCCGAGTTCTCTGAAGAAATCGGCGTACGTTGCCTTGCCGACATTGTATACTTTGACGAGGAATTCCAACCCTGGTTCCCAGATGGTATTGCGTTGTTCGGTTTCGTCTTCGGAGAGGGCTTGGAGGGCTATCGCGCTGGTATTGTGAATGCCCGAAGCGATGGCTGCGAGGGCATCTGTAGCCATGATGTAGCCGTGTTTTACCTGATAAAATTCTATCGGGGCGTTGCCCGGAGCGAAGGTGGCGTATTTGTCTGAATAAAGCTTGAACATCGCCACCTGCGCCACCTTGTCGGTCGGCACTTCTACCCTGCCGCCTGTGGTTACGACGGCTCCCCATAGGCGAATGGGGGCTAAATCGGGCTTGTTGATGGCTTTGATGACCTGGAATCCGCCCTCCATGCGGGTTACGAGGGGGATGAGGATTTTATCGCGGGCTTCTACTTCGTTCATCGAGAGTTTGTGGTTCGCATCTTTGGCGAGGTCGAACACTTTGGCGTTGTTGGCGATGGTTTGTACCGATGCGAGGGTACGTCCTACGGCGACCTCGAGGGCTGCTATCCAGTTGTTTACCGGAAGCCCTGCTTTGTAGGCAATCAGGGCTTCTACGAGGGGTGTTTGCTTCTTGAAATTAGAAGGGAAATTAACGCGGGCGTGTGGTTTTTTAGCCATTTTATAAGTTATTATTTGATTTGATTCTTGTTTTTAGAGATGCAAAGTAACTAAAAACTTTTTACAAATAAAAATTTCGGGGTGTATTTCTTTTTTTATTCAGAATCATGGGCTTAATTTTTTTGTAGGATTTTATTTTTTTACCTAAAAATCTGAATGGCAGATTTCGCAGTGGGATAAGGGGGATTACTCCTTATATATAGGCGGCTTTTCTTCCTAATAATTTTGCTTCGGCTCATGGTTGTATGTTTCCTCATAACTATTTTCTATTTTTGCCCCCTTAATTTGATGATATGAATCCAAAATCTTTAGTAACAGGCGGCGCAGGCTTCATCGGGGCTCATGTAGTGAATGAATTAGTGGCGATGGGGCATGAGGTATGGGTGCTCGATGACCTTAGCGGGGGCTTCTTGGAGAATGTGAATCCGAAAGCGACATTTGTTCAGGGCAGTATCACCGATTCGGCTCTCGTTACGGGGCTTTTCGCTACCCATCAGTTCGATTATGTGTATCATCTCGCGGCTTATGCGGCAGAAGGATTGAGTCATTTTATCAAACGGTTCAACTATGAGAATAATCTGATAGGAAGCATTAATCTTATCAATGAATCGGTTAAGAATAATGTGAAATGCTTTGTCTTTACCTCGTCCATCGCGGTCTATGGTGCGGCATCACCGCCTATGTTGGAGACTACCGTTCCGCAACCCGAAGATCCTTATGGCATCGCGAAGCTCGCCGTGGAGCAAGATCTAAAGGCGACGCATGAACTATTCGGTTTGGATTATATAATTTTTAGACCGCACAATGTTTATGGCGAATATCAGAACATGGGGGATAAATATCGTAATGTAGTGGGTATTTTCATGAATCAATTACTGCAAGGGAAGCCCCTAACCGTCTTTGGCGATGGGCTTCAGACAAGGGCATTTTCGTATATCGGCGATGTAGCTCCGGTTATCGCGAAATCGGTTCATCATCGTGCAGCGTTGAATCAAGTATTTAATATCGGGGCGGATACCGAATGTACCGTCCGTCAGCTTGCCGAAACCGTGATGGATGCTATGGAATTAAAGAGTCCGTTAAACCACCTTCCCCCTCGGAATGAGGTTGTTCATGCCTATGCCAACCACGATAAAGCGAAGGAAGTATTTAATATCACGACGACTACGACGCTTCGGGAGGGCTTATTCCGTATGGCGGGCTGGGCAAAGGCTGCTGGCAGTAGGAAAAGCAAGAAGTTTGAGAATATTGAGATTGAAAAGAACCTTCCTGCTATCTGGTTAGAGGATTAATGAAGAAACGGATCTTGTTTGTTGCCGCCCATCGTCCCGATCGCTCTCCCAGTCAGCGGTTTCGCTTCGAACAATACATCGGATATTTAGAGGAAAATGGGTTTTCTTGCCACCAGTCGTTTATTATTAAGGAACATTACGAGAAACGGTTCTACAATCCTGGGAATTTTAGCCATAAGGCATATATTTTTCTAAGGAGTTTTGCGAAACGGTTGTGGGAAGTGGTGCGATATTATAACTATGATATAATCTTTGTGCAACGCGAAGCCTTTATGACAGGGACAACCGTGTTTGAGCATCTATATAAAGCCACAAATGCCAAGTTGGTGTACGATTTCGATGACTCTATCTGGATTCATGATGTATCAGATGCAAATAAAGACTTAGGCTGGTTGAAAAACCCCGACAAAACAGGGAAAATTATTGCCCTCGCTGATTTAATCTTTGCCGGCAATGAATATCTCGCTGAATATGCCCGAAAGTTTAATAAGAATGTGGTGATAATTCCTACTACCATTGATACTAATGAATATAAAAACCTGCATCTTAATACGAATCCCTCAATATGTATAGGATGGAGCGGCAGTATGACTACCATCAAGCACTTTGAGTATGCCGTTCCGTTTCTTTTAGAGATAAAAAGGAAGTATGGCGACAGGGTTTCGTTTAAAGTTATTGGGGATTCATCGTATAGGAATGAAAGTCTTGGCATAACTGGTATCGCCTGGACAAAAGAGAATGAAATCAAAGAACTTTCCACCTTTGATATAGGGATTATGCCACTTCCCCACGACGAATGGGCTAAAGGAAAGTGCGGATTAAAAGGAATTCAATACATGGCTTTAGAAATTCCTACAATAATGTCTCCCGTTGGGGTGAATACTGAAATAATTAATGACGGAGCGAATGGTTTCCTTGCCGAAACTACTGAAGATTGGATAACAAAACTATCATTGCTGATAGATTCTGTAGATTTGCGCCATCAAATAGGAAGAGAAGGCAGGAAAACAGTTATAAAAAACTATTCAGTGGAATCGCAAAAGACAAATTACCTTAAATATTTTAACGAATTAATAAAAAAAGTAACATGATAACAGAAGAATTAAAAGAAATAGCATTGAACGATGTGCATATTTCATTAGGAGCCAAGATGGTTCCATTTGCCGGATACAAAATGCCTGTACAATATGTAGGAATTAATGCCGAACACGAAGTAGTTCGTAACGCCGTCGGGGTTTTTGATGTGTCCCACATGGGGGAGTTTATCTTAAAGGGAGAAAATGCTTTGGATTTGATTCAAAGGGTAACCTCTAACGATGCTTCTAAGCTAACCGATGGAAAAGTTCAATACTCTTGCCTCCCAAATGATACTGGCGGCATTGTAGATGATCTATTAGTTTATAGAATTGATGAAAAAACCTACATGCTGGTAGTAAATGCCTCGAATATTGATAAGGATTGGGATTGGATTAGTAAGTTCAACTCGAAAAATGTAGAGATGCACAATATTTCTGATCAAACAACCCTGCTGGCGGTACAAGGTCCGAGGGCTTGTGATTCTTTACAGAAACTTACGGGTATCAATCTCTCCGAAATGCAATATTATACCTTCCAAAAGGGTACTTTCGACGGAATAAATAATATCTTAATATCGGCAACAGGATACACCGGCGCGGGAGGCTATGAAATTTATTTCGAAAACCAATACGCCGCCAAGATTTGGAAAGATATTTTCGCTGCAGGAGAAGAATTCGGTATCAAACCAATAGGTTTAGGTGCGAGAGATACTCTCCGGTTAGAAATGGGATTCTGTTTATATGGAAATGATATAGACGATACCACTTCGCCTATAGAAGCCGGCTTGGGATGGATAACAAAATTCACCAAAGACTTCACTAATTCCGCTGCTCTTAAAGAACAAAAGGAACAAGGTATTACCAAAAAGCTGGTAGGGTTTGAAATGGTGGAAAGAGGCATACCGAGGCATGGTTACGAGGTAAAAGATGTTGATGGAACCATCATCGGAATCGTAACTTCTGGTACCCAATCGCCTACCTTGCAGAAGCCAATCGGTATGGCATACGTTGCGACCGAATTTGCTAAAGAAAATTCCGATATATATATCTCCATCCGCGATAAATCATTAAAAGCAAGGGTGGTAAAAATGCCTTTCCTGAAATAAGAAATAACAACCGTCAAAGTATTCATAAAACCCATGCAAATCATTAACCAAAAAACCGTAGAAGTATGTTTCTCCCCTGCATTAATCAATCTTTTCGACTGCAAAGGGGCGACCATAGTTGTCGTGGATATACTTCGAGCCACGTCTTCTATCTGCGTTGCGTTTGAACATGGTGCCGAAAGCATTATTCCATTAGCTTCGATAGAAGAAACCATTAAATACAAAGAAAAAGGATACCTGATAGCTGGAGAAAGGAATGGCGAAATGATAGAAGGGTTCGATTTAGGTAATTCCCCATTTGGTTTTATGGAAAATCGTATCCGCGGAAGCAAAATAGCATTAACTACGACGAACGGAACACAGGCTATCAACGCCATCCCTAAGGATGCTGCCGAAATTGTTATCGGCTCGTTCCTGAATCTTAATGCCATTAGTAATTATTTGGCGGAACAGGACCGAAATGTCATCGTTTTATGCTCCGGTTTCAAGAATAAATTCAACTTAGAAGATACGTTGCTCGCCGGAGCTATCGTGAATCGGTTAAGGCTGAATCAAAAACATACGATAGATTGTGATTCTGCCGTCGCGGCGGAATATTTATACCTGAAAGCTAAGGATAATCTGTTTGAATTCTTGGAAAATTCGTCCCACCGGAAGCGTTTACACAAACTCCATATAGAAAGCGACATAAAATATTGCCTAAGCCCCAACCAAAGTAAGGCAATTCCGGTGATGCGAGATGGCGTTTTGGTTAATTACAAAGAAAAATCCGAATAAGTTAAGGGTTCAGGCTTTTGATGAAAGAAACCTGATCCAAAAAATCTCCCGAAGGGATAAAAAAATCGGAAACGGATACCCTTCGGGGCAGAAGGGGTACTTATTAAATGGTATTTTAATGGGAGTTCCCGTTGAAAACTTGCCTTTGAAACGAAACGTATTCTCCTTTTCCCAAAAACCTATTCAGATTTTTGGAAAACCTATTCAGATTTTTGGAAAACCTATTCAGATTTTTGGAAAACCTATTCAGATTTTTGGAAAACCTATTCAGATTTTTGGAAAACCTATTCAGATTTTTGG
>CAIMUP010000027.1 GCA_903844645.1 uncultured Bacteroidota bacterium | reverse complement strand
GCAAAAATGATCACCCCGACACCCGTCCCAAACAAACCCGCAACACCAGCCGAAAAACCAAACGACGGATTCTCAACAGTCATCGGGAACCTGAAAATGTCCACAAACCATATCGCCTTTATGGGAATTAAAAACAATCAGACAAAAACTGATACCGCAAAAATTATGAACGCAATGGGAACAACCATGACCTTCGCCGTCAAGAACGTCCCCGAACATCTCAAGTTCACCTTCCCAGCCTCCTTAGAACCAGGAAAAACAGGATTAATAATCTGTACCTACGATGCCGCCAAGAAAAACGATTTCGGATTCCTCCAAGACCGTTTCAACATCACCACAAACGACACCGCGACACCAGAAAAAAACTTCATCATCACCGCCCAGTTAGAAGAATTCTTCCCCCCAATGACCAAAGCCGATTCAGCATCCGCTCCAAGAATCTCCTTTACTGATGTAGCCTATAACTACGGCAAAGTAAAACAAGGCGAAATGGTACACAAGGATTATGAATTCAAGAACAACGGCAAAAAAGAATTAGTCATTCGCAAAACAAAAGCATCATGCGGATGCACAGCCTCCAAGCCAGAAAAAATGAACCTCGTAGCTGGCGAATCATCCGTAATAAAAGTAGATTTTAATTCAGCTGGCAAAAGCGGAAAACAAAGTAAAACAGTTACCGTAATCACCAACGACCCTATCACCCCGACCATCACTCTCACCATATCTGGCGAAGTAGAAGTGCCTGAAGTAAAGAAAGACGAACCAGCACCTGCACAAAAGCCTACCCCTATAGTGGCACCTCCTGTTAAGAAACAATAAGGAGAGCGTCATAATAGTAACAAAAGCAAACTTCCGAATTGGAAGTTTGCTTTTTTTTATTTTAATTTGCATCTCTATACAATGAAAAAATCCCTGATCATAACTTCTATAGTTCTCGTCTTGCTGACGGGGCTTACCAGTGCCTTCTATATCAGGAATTATGAAAAGAATAAAATAGCCCTCACTCCCGATGAACTCTCCGCCAAATGGAATATCGCCCAGCCCAAAGCTAATATATTACACACAGGCGACCTTATTCTTCGGCATGGCAGAGGTTTTATTTCCAATGCCTTCATGTCCCTTTCCTTCCACGAAAAAAAATATTCCCATTCCGGCATTGTCCATATCGAGGACGGAAAAGTGTTCGTCTATCATGCCATCGGCGGGGAAGAAAATGTGGACAATAAAATGCGGAAAGACCTCTTGAAAGACTTCTGCGATCCGCAATATGTTCATTCCTTCGGTATCTATCGTTACGACTTGAATGAGCCGCAGTTGCAGCAGTATGACAGCCTCGCGACGGCATTTTACAAGCAAGGTTTGCAGTTTGATACGAAGCTCGACCTGGCTACGGATAGTGTGATGTATTGTTCGGAATTGATTTATAAAATGCTGCAAAAGGTTTCGGGGGATAAAAATTATGTCGCCCTGTCCGAGGTGAATGGCTACAAATATGTCGCGATAGACAACCTGTATCTGAACCCGCATTGCGCCCCCGTGTATGAATATTCTTATTAAATAATAAATTAAAACTTAAACTAAATAATATTAACAATGAAAAAAAATCTCGTAAAATTCGCGACACTCCTCGTGGTGTCATTCACGATTGCTTGCTCCGGCGGTAGCGGTCCTAAAAGTGTTGCAGAAAATTTCCTCAAAGCAACACAAGCCGAAAAGTTCGATGATGCAAAGAAATATTGCACCGATGAAACTGGTAAACTTCTTGACATGATGTCGAGCTTCGCAAAGATGGGCGATAAAGACAAAAAAGAAAAGAAGGAGGAAAAGAAATTCACCATGGGTGAAGAAAAAATTGATGGCGACAATGCCTCCGTTACCTACAAAATGGAGGGTAAGGACGCGGTCGAGCAGACGATTAAAATGAAGAAGGTGGAAGGTAAGTGGAAGGTAGCAATCTCGAAAGACGACATGTCGAAAAAGGATGGCGCAGCCCCAAAAGAAGGTGAAAACATGTCGGCAACGCCGATGCCGGATACCATTCCGGTTCATCACGATACCATCGGCGGGGGGCATAAATAATCAAATTCCCGTTCCCAAAACAGGAAAAGGCATCCCTCATCAGGATGCCTTTTCTGGTTTAATAACAATTTTATTCACCCTTTTCATCCGCCCCGCGACGGATTATGACGTAAAAAGGGCTTCCGTCGCGGGGCGGATGGGCAAAATATTCTTCGGAATGGCATCCGTCGCGGGGCGGAAGGCATCCTGAAAAGTATTTTGCCCATCCGTCGCGGAGCGGAAGGCATCCAGAAGAATATTTTGTCCATCCGTCGCGGAGCGGAAGGCATCCAGAAAAATATTTTGTCCATCCGTCGCGGGGCGGAAGGCATCCAGAAAAATATTTTGCCCATCCGTCACGCGGCGGAGGGCATCCAGAATTTTTTGATGCCCATTAATAATTATCGGTAATGAATACTCCATTTTATTCCTCCAAAACCGATTTCGCGGCACTCCTTATAATATAGGAGAAAAATTAGGGGTACTAAAAGGAATCAGATTTTGAACCAATTCACGGACAGCATTCCGAGGTAGGTAGCGGTGAATCCAAGAAGGATGCTCGCTGCGAGATAAGCGAAAACGTAGCTGAATTCTCCGTTCCGCAGCATGATAATGTTCTCTATGGAAAATGCGGAAAACGTGGTGAATCCGCCACAGAAGCCGGTGGTGAGGAATAATCTTAAATCATTATCTAATAGCTTGCCTTTCTCCATCAATCCGAAGATGATTCCGATAATTAAACAGCCCATAATATTAACAAATAAAGTGGCAAATGGGAAGGCGTGAACGATGATTTTTTTGAATACTTCGCCACACAAATATCGGGTTATGGTTCCTAAGAAACCGCCCGAGCCGACCAACAAGAGTATGCGCCACATGATGGGGGCAAAAGTAGAAATTTGTTGGGGATTGCAAGCCCTATAGCCGTTGTTTCAAACTTTGCTCAAGTTCGATTTCCCATTTTAATGCAAAAATGAATCTGATCAGGAATAAGGGAATCCCATTTCCTAATTACTACTTCCTAATTGATTGCTATCTTTGCGCCCTTAAATAAATATATATATATAATGAGAACAGACAGAACTTTTACAATGATTAAGCCTGATGGCGTGGCAAACGGCTACATCGGGGCTATTTTGAACAAGATGATCGAAGGCGGTTTCAGGATCGTGGCGATGAAGTATTTGCAGCTCACTCCCGAACGTGCCGGTGAGTTTTATGCTATACATAAGGAGCGTCCTTTTTATGGTGAATTGGTGAATTATATGTCCTCGGGACCTATTGTTGCCGTGATATTGGAGAAGGAGAATGCTATCGAAGATTTCAGGACTTTGATTGGTGCTACTGACCCTGCTAAGGCTGCTCCGGGTACGATTCGTAACTTGTATGCAAAGGATATTTCTGCCAATGCGGTGCATGGTTCGGATAGTGATGAGAATGCGGCTATCGAGGGAGATTTCTTCTTTAGCCACTTAGAAAGATTTTAATTAAATGATATAAATATGGAAGCAATAAAAGAGTTATTAGACGCCTCGAAACAGCAGTTTCTTGATGAATTATTTGAGTTGTTGAGAATCCCCTCTGTGAGCGCAGACCCTAAGTATAAGGGCGATGTGGCGCGTGCCGCCGAATATGTGAAAAAGAAGTTGAAAGATGCCGGAGCAGACAATGTGGAGGTCTTCCCGACGGCTGGTCACCCTATTGTTTATGGCGAGAAAATCATTGATGAGAAGCTGCCTACTATTGTTGTTTATGGGCATTATGATGTGCAGCCAGCCGACCCGATTAACCTTTGGACTTCGCCTCCTTTCGAGCCTGTTATCAAGGATGGAAAGATTTATGCGCGTGGTTCTTGCGATGATAAGGGGCAAGTTTATATGCACATCAAAGCCTTTGATTTGATGATGAAAACGAATACCCTTCCATGCAATGTGAAGTTCATGATTGAAGGCGAAGAAGAGGTTGGTTCGGCACATCTTGGCGACTTCGTGAAGGCTAATAAAGAGAAATTAAAAGGCAGCGTGATTCTTATCTCTGATACCTCGATGATTGCAAATGATATTCCTTCTATTGATGTGGGATTGCGCGGTTTGAGCTATGTGGAAGTAGAAGTTACCGGTCCGAATAAAGATTTGCATAGTGGAGTTTATGGCGGTGCGGTTGCGAATCCTATCAACATACTTTGCAAGATGATTGCCGATATGAAGGATGAAAATAATCACATTACCATCCCTGGTTTCTACGATGATGTGCTGACGGTTTCTGATGCCGACAGGGCTGAAATGGCGAAAGCTCCATTCAGCCTTGATGCATATAAAAAGGATTTAGCTATCAATGATGTTATTGGCGAGACCGGATATTCTACACAAGAGCGCACTTCTATTCGTCCTACTTTGGATGTGAATGGTATCTGGGGAGGCTACATTGGCGAGGGTTCCAAGACTGTTCTTCCTTCCAAGGCATCTGCAAAAATCTCTATGCGTTTGGTTCCAAATCAAAGCAGCGAGAAGACTACCGCGATGTTCAAGAAATACTTCGAAAGCGTTGCCCCTGCCTGTGTTACGGTGAAAGTTATGGCGCATCATGGCGGCGAACCTGTCCTTACGCCCACCGATTCTATCGCGTTCAAAGCATCAAGCATGGCGATGGAAAAGACATTCGGCAAGAAGCCCATTCCTACACGCGGCGGCGGCAGCATTCCTATCGTGGCGTTATTTGAAAAGGAGTTGGGGTTAAAGTCTGTGTTGATGGGCTTCGGCTTGGATTCCGACAGCATCCATTCTCCCGATGAGCATTACGGAATCTTCAATTATATGAAAGGCATCGAGACCATTCCATACTTCTTTAAATACTTTACCGAGTTGAGTAAATAGGGTAAAGTTTAGGGTTTAATTTTAAGGTGATGAATGAATAATTCATCACCTTTTTTTGTTTACTATTCATATTCTGTATAAGCATCCTCGTTTTATTGCACCTCCCCAAAGGTCGGTATCATAAAAGGAGGGAAAGAAGATGCGTGCTTTATCGAACCTATCCTGAAGGGCTTTATAGTCGAAATTCAGACGAAGAACAGGGGCGAAGCGGACATGTATTTTGTGAATGAAAGGGTGCACAGAGATTCGTTTTTAATGGACTTAAATTAATACCTTCTGGAACGAAGTTTTTGTACTCATGAATGAACTTTTTATTCTCGTGGAATAAGTATCATCGGTTCAGAGAAATCAAACTGCGGTACATTAAAATTAAAATGCGGTACATTTTTATTTTTATTCGGTACATTTAAGTCTTTATTCGGTACATTTAAAAGAATATTCGGTACATTATTTTGATTTATCATGGGTGAATATTAAAAAAAATGTACCGAATATTCTTTTAAATGTACCGAATAAAGACTTAAATGTACCGATATTTTATTTTAATGTACCGAAGTTTAATTTTAATGTACCGCAGTTTAATTTTAATAAACCGATACAGTTTGGTTCGCTCTAATTAATACCTCTGTCATGCCATTAAAATATTGAATCCCTTGCAGGCAGTTTTCATTCATGATAATGATATTCCCATTCCCGATAATTCGCTCCTTATTTCATCGAATAAGATACAAATCCCATCAATTAAATTCCAGAGAAAAGCCCTCTCGATGGTGCATCAGGAGGGCTTCCGTTTAGTTCCTTTGAATAGATATTTAATTAGTGGTCGCGACCGAGTTTGCTGAACCTTAGCGGGTCGTGGGCTATCTCGGCATATTCTCTTCTCTTCGATAAAATGTCGCAGGCAAGGTAAATCGCTTCGCGGAATGAAGCCTCCGAAGCGATGCCCTTTCCGGCAATATCGTAGCCCGTTCCGTGGTCTGGCGAGGTCCTCACGATTTCTAATCCGGCAGTGAAATTTACGCCTGACTCGAAGGCGATGGATTTGAAGGGAATCAAGCCCTGGTCGTGATACATTGCCAACACGCCGTCGAATTGATGGTAGGCTCCGGAACCGAAGAAACCATCGGCAGGGTAGGGACCCATGACGACCATTTTCTCGTCGAATGCCTTCTTGATGGCGGGGATAATAATGGTTTTTTCCTCGTTGCCAATCAAGCCATTGTCGCCGGAATGGGGGTTGATTCCGAGTACGGCTATTTTGGGTTTATCAATTCCGAAATCCTCCTTTAATGATTTGTTCATTGCCTTGATTTTATGGAGGATCTTGTCGGTAGAAATTGATTCCGCCACCTTGCTCAAGGGGATGTGTCCGGTAACAATCCCGACTCGCAAATCGCCTGCTACAAGCATCATGATGTAGTCCTTTCCGTCGAATTTATCAGCGAAATATTCCGTCTGTCCAGGGAATTCAAACCCGGGTTGTTGGATGTTATTCTTGTTGATTGGCGCGGTAACCACAGCATCAGTCTTGCCTCTGTGGAGATCAAATGCGGCAGCCTCCAAGGATTTAAAAGCGTACTTGCCGCCGTTGACGGTGTCCTGCCCGAATTCGGTATTCACCTCCTCTTCCCATGTATTCAGCACGTTGACCTTTTTGTTGATGACAGCATCAATGTTTTTGATGGAGGTGTAGTTAAAGTCCAATAAATTAAGGGCTTTTTTATGATGCGAAATGATTCGGTGATTGCAGTAAATAATGGGGGTGCAGATGGTCAGCATCTGGTGTTCCATGAATGTTTTCATGATCACCTCTATACCTATTCCATTGATGTCGCCAACGGATATTCCTATCCTTATTCGTCCTTCGTTATCGTGGTGCATGGTTATTTATTTAAGGGATTTTATGTAATCGAATAACAACCGAACGCCGACGCCCGTGCCGTTCTTGCCTCTGTAGCTGTCGTTAGCTTTAACGAATGCCGGGCCGGCAATATCCAAGTGAATCCATGGATAATCGGTGAACTTTTCAAGGAATTTACCGGCGGTGATTGCTCCGGCATACGGACCACCGACATTTTTGATTTCAGCAATATCCGATTTGATTAATTCGCCATATTCATCCCACATAGGGAACTCGACTAATCGCTCGTAAACATTGTTGCCGCTTTCCTTTAATTTGTTTTTGGTTTTCTCATCAGCATTGCCCATGCACACCGTTCCGTAATGCCCTATGGCAGCAGCCGCAGCCCCTGTCAAGGTAGCTAAGTCAATGACTAATTTTGGTTTATACTTCTGGGCATAACTCAAGGCATCGGCGAGAATCATTCTGCCCTCGGCATCTGTATTTAATACCTCTACGTTCATGCCGCTGTGCATGGTAATAATGTCCCCTGGTACGTAAGCGTTGCCATCCAAACGATTATCTGTTGAAGGCACCAGAGCAATAACATGAACGGGCAATTTAGCCTTAGCAATAGCATACATTGCGCAACCTACTGCTGCGGCACCGCCCATGTCGCATTTCATATAATCCATCGAATTCAGGGTAGTTTTCAAACTCATCCCGCCAGTATCATATACCACCCCTTTCCCAATTAATACGATCGGTTGTTTATTCACTGCCTTTGCGGGTTTCCATTCCATGATGCTGAATGTGGGGGGATCTATACTTCCAAGATTAACTGCTATCAAGCCGCCCATCTTCAAGGCTTTGATTTTTGTTTTATCCAATACCTCTATCTTGAAACCGCTCTCTTGAGCCATCTTCTGGAAAGCACTTGCCAAACCTGTTGCATTCAAAGCATTTGCAGGCTCATTGACCAAATCACGAGCCTTACAAGTAGCATCTATTACGATACTTAATTGCTCGATGGCTGTTTGTTTAATTCTTTCATCAACCACTATTTCAATGAGCGAATTTGCTTCCTTCTTTGCATCTTTCCGATATTTTAAGAACTGATAATTCCCTAAAGCCATCCCTTCTACATAAGAAAGAAGAACATCAGAAGAAACCTTGTCATTGATAATGACAGAAAGCTTTCCTAACTTTTTGTGATTAGCCAATGACCCAACTTTATCTCCTGCTTTTCTGGCTTTTTCATTAGTTTTGTAGTGTTGTTTTTCCTTTTCAATGATGGAAATAAAAATCCACTTGTCGTAATGATTAATGGTGACTAATTTCTTATCATCCTCGATTTCAGCTTTAATATAAGCGACTTCGTTTTCATTCAAGTTCAGACGTTTGTCGTTTTTGAATGAATGGGTAACGTAAACGATGCTATCTTTTGTACCTGTTGTTCCCGTTGTGATTTTTGTGTTCATATAATTGTTTAATTTTGTCGCGATAGAATTTAAAATTTGAGGGGCAAAACTACATAAATAGAAATTAATAAAAAACATCTCGAAAAATATATCCATTATGAACACCGATAACATTCTGAAAAGAGCATTAAATTTCGACTTCCTGACCCAAGAGGAGGGTATCTATTTATATGGAAACGCCCCTACCGCCGAGTTGATGTTCGTAGGGAATGAACTAAGAAAGCAGCAGAAACCCGATAACAAAGTAACTTGGATTATAGACCGGAATGTAAATACCACCAATGTCTGTATTGCGAATTGTAAGTTCTGTAATTTCTACAGAGTGCCCGGAAATCCTGAATCTTATGTCACTTCCATTGAAGAATATAAGCGCAAGATAGATGAAACTTTTCGGCTCGGCGGCGAACAATTACTGTTGCAGGGTGGGCATCATCCCGATTTGGGATTGAGTTATTATATCGAATTATTCAAAGAATTAAAAAGCCTATACCCTTCTCTCAAGCTACATTCTTTGGGTCCGCCAGAGATTGCGCATATCGCTAAATTAGAAAGGATGACTCATACTGATATCCTGAAAGCCCTCATAGATGCCGGATTGGATTCCTTGCCTGGGGCTGGTGCCGAGATATTAAATGACCGCGTTCGTCGCCTAATATCTAAAGGGAAATGTAGCGCCAGAGAATGGCTCGACGTGATGCGTGCCGCTCACCAATTGAATCTTACGACCTCCGCTACGATGATGTTCGGACATATCGAAACGATCGAAGAACGCTTCGAACATCTCGTATGGATAAGGAAAGTGCAAGCCGAGAAACCCGCCAAAGCCAAGGGATTCCTTGCCTTTATCCCGTGGCCCTTTATGGATGAAGGAACTATCTTGAAGCGAGTAAAGGGAGTCAGCAATCATGTCTCTGGTGATGAATATATCCGTATGATAGCCCTAAGCCGAATTATGTTGCCGAATGTGATTAACATCCAAGCATCGTGGCTGACGGTAGGTAAAGCGGTAGCCCAAATCTGTCTGCATGCAGGGGCTAATGATTTCGGTTCTATTATGATTGAAGAGAACGTGGTTTCTGCTGCAGGTGCGCCGCATCGGTTTACGGCACAAGGTATTCAGGATGCCATTACCGAGGCTGGTTTCTCTCCGCAATTAAGAACCCAGCAATACGCTTATCGCGAACTCCCAGAAGTAATGGAACAACAAGTTATTAACTACTAAATATATATCCACCATGAAAACAAATTACACCGCCTCGATGGACACCGTATCGAAAATCATTACCTTACTGATCATCGTATTAGTGATTGGTATTTTCGTATTTTCTATTTTCCCAAAATTAGCTGAATTCACTCATACCACAAGGTTTTGGGAGTCGTTATTCGGCTACCTTATGAGTATTTTCGTGATGATGGCTTGCTACGTTTTACGCATCATTCGCTATGAAATTACTCCTGCCGAATTATCTATCATCCGCCCCTTCAATCCGATTCATATTCCATTAAATACCATTAAAGGAATTACTAAGATCAGCAGAGAAGATTTGATAGTGACCATCCGTATAGGGAATGGTGGATTCTTTGGCTATACGGGCTTTTATTGGAATCGTGCCTTCGGCTGGATGCGGTTTTACATGACCCAACGAAAGAACATTATCTTAATAGAATTAACCCCTAAGGAAGGCAAGAAGTCAGGCATCAAATTCCTGATTTCGCCAGATGATGCCGCCATGGAAAGCAACATCATCGAGCTATTAAAGACGATGAATAAAGTTTATTAACCTTCTTTTATAATTAATCTGCTTTTAGCCCGAGCATCCTGAAAGGTACGTCACTTTGCGTATTTGTCAGGATGTTCGTTCAAAATACCAAATACCTAAATCTACTGGCAATTGGGAGACCTGGACTGCCAGTAGAGGTCTTTCAATTGCCAGTACAGCTCTTCCGATTGCCACAAAAAAGCAAGAAATCAGGCTTGTTTTTGCTTAACTGATCTATTTTATTAAATTTATTGAAGATGGTTAATAAATTAATACCCGACTGGTTCCTCGCCTGATTCGAGTTGGTTGGTGTCTTGCTTTTTCTTCTTCGATTTATCATTATTCGTCCCAAACCGATAGGAGAAAGTAAGCATCGCAATTCTCGATTCGCGCTTCCGAACACCTTCATAAGTATAGACCGTTTTGCCATTAATAATCGTCTGGCTGCTCATGTCCATCTCGCGGATATTAAAGATGTCCCCGCAGTTGAAACTCAAGGACGCTTTACTCTTCCAAAAGTCTTGTTTGATGCCTCCATCCACCGTGCTGAAACCCTTGACAGTGCTTTGTGGCGAGGTCGAAGGCGCGGCATAATACCCGGTAATTTGCATGGAGGTATATCGGGCTAATTTGAGATTCGCGACCAAGCGGGTATTCCAATTAATGGCACTGCTCTGGAGGTCTGTTTGGAGGTTGGTCGCATTCACTTTATTGTTGTATCCGTTGAAGCTCCACTGCAAACTCCCAGCCTTGCCTAAATCATACCGAAAGAATCCTTCCACGCCCATGTTTTCTGAAGAGCTATAGTTCTGATGCGTAAGGATGGACTTGCCTGTTTGAGGATCAAAAATGCGGTAATAAGAAATCAAATCGGTAGAGTGTTTGTAATAAATCGTGGCACCCAGAGAGATTTTATTGGTTGATTTGGTATAGCCTAATTCAAACGAGTTGATGTATTCAGGATGCAGATAGGGATTGCCCTGACGGATGTTCATGGAATCGGTAATATCCTTGAAAGGGTTCATAGACCACACGTTCGGGCGGTTGATTCTGCGGCTGTAACTAAACTGAATATCCTCCTGATATCCCAATGAAACCTTGACGGAAGCACTGGGAAACAAGCCCAGATAATTATTGTGATAAACAGAGTCAATAGTCTCTTGCTGGATGCTGGTCAGGGTCTGTTCGCTGCGCAATCCGACATGGTAATCGAAGTATTTATACGAGCCAGTGTACATCAGATATGTGGCATATATTTGTTCGGTATATTTATAGTGATTTGTGTATAAAGGATCGTTCGGATAATTCTGGGCAAGGAAGTCGTAAGTATCCGTCTGCTGGTTGTTATCATTGATTCGGTAGTTACCCTTCAATCCCGCCTCCAGCTTCGATTTTGCATTGAATGGATGGATGTAATCAGCCTGCGCAACGGAGGTAATATACTTCGCCGTGGTGTAGTTATATTGGTAAATGGAATCGCCTATCTCGGCATCATAAAGACTGTTGTGGAAGGAGGTGTTTTCATTCTTTACATTCTGCGAAAAGTTGCCGCTAATGTTTAACTCTCTTTTTGAATTCGGGAAGGAATGTTTGTAATCGAAATTCCCTTGGAATGTTTTGTTTCTATCGGAGTTGTAATCATCCTTGGTGTAAGTTTTTATAGGTACTCCATCTATAGTTTTATATTCATAGATGTTAGTCCCGGGTTCGTTCTGGTTTCGGGTGCCGAAGGTGCCGTAAATGCCCAGCGTGGTATAGTTGCTCAAAAAGAAATCAACACCCAATTTTCCGTTATTATTATTCCCTTCGTGTTCGCTGGAGGTATTGGTGCTATAGGTATAAGATGTATCGCTTAAATAGTTATGCTGAAGGCCGCGGTTAGTGATTAATCGTATCTCGTGGCGGTAATTATAACTGCCATAGATGTTATACTTCGAGGTGCGGTAATTAATCCCGCACGACCCATGATATGTTTCGTGCGTTCCGGCACCTCCAGATACATTCCCGTTGATACCTTTCAGTTTATCTTTCTTAGTAATGATATTGATGATACCTGCCATTCCTTCTGCATCATATTTTGCGGAAGGGTTGGTCACTATTTCGATGGATTCGATGGAACTTGCAGACAACTGATCTAACAATGCCTGACGGTCGCCACCCGTTAATCCAGAGGGTTTACCGTCAATCAAAACAGTAACATTGGCATTGCCGCGGAAGCTCACCGTACCATTCATATCCACGGTTACGGAAGGAATGTTTTGTAATAAATCGGTAGCCGTACCACCAGCATTAGTAATGTTTTTACTCACATTATAAATTCTTTTATCCAATGTATTTTGGAAATCGGCTTTCTCGGCGGATACAATTACTTCTTCCAATTTCTTGGCACCGGATGAAATTTTTATCTTCCCTTTATCCACTTCCGAGTTTTGATTGGAGACATAAAACGCTGCCGACATAAACGCCTTATACCCGATGAAAGAAACATTAAGTTTGTACTGCCCGTTGGCAATGTCTTCCATCTTGAATTCTCCCTTACCATCGCTTACGGTGCCGCTGATGACGCTCGAATCGGAAGCTCGAAGCAGGGTGATGGTAGCATATTCTATCGCTTTATTATCGGCTGAATCTTGGATGATTCCATACACTTTGCCGGCACCGCCGCCCATCCGGTTATAGTTTTGTGAATAAGCGATGGCATGCAAAAAAAGCATCATTACAAGCATGCAAAACCCGAGATGGAAAGGGAATGTTTGCTGTGTATTTTGTTCATTATTTTTTGTGTTCATTGTGGAATTTTATATTCTTTAAGACGGCAAAATTAGCTTAAAGTTCATCATGTAGCAGACTTTAACCATAATTTAACCGCTGACATCTGTTTGCAATCTCTCAAATTATTTATAATATTGTGCCCTCGAACAAATTAAATTAGTATCAAAAATTATTCTTATGAAATCAAAAATTACAAACACCGAAACATTCCGAAAGGCACTAACCATCATGGTTCTTGCGTTTATCTTTATCTTCTTAAATGCTACAATTACCAAAAGCCAGACGGTTTTTTGGACAGAAAACTTTACCAACAATTGCTCCTCGGGGTGCCTCGTTTCATCGTATACCACCGGTCCTAACGGTGCGTGGACATGGATGAGCACAGGTACAAACAATTCTTTTGCGAACACATGGTTCGTAAGCTGCGCAGAGAACGGAAATGCCGTGGGCGACTGCGGAACTTCTTGCACCTCGAACAACGCTACCCTTCATGTGGGCAATGTTGCCGGATCGCCACTTTCCACTTTGTTTTGCCCTACTGGCGACTGTGGCGCGGCGTACGATGCCGGTATTACCGATGGCAGCGTGAAAGCCAATGCCAGAGCCGCTTCACCGACCATTAACTGCACGGGAAAGTATTCTATCCATCTTAACTTTAATTACATGGCGGATGGCGATACTGCCTACGATTATGCGAGGATAGATTACTATGATGGAATTACCTGGAGCACGCTTCAACAAATCGCCTTCAGCGATAATACGGCTTGCATTCCGCAAGGAACCTGGACGGCATATCCGATGGTTATTTTGCCCGCTTCGGCGAATAATAATCCTAATGTAAAGATTGGGTTTAACTGGACTAATAATGATGATGCTATGGGCGGTGATCCTTCGATTGCGATTGATTCGGTGCGATTGAGTTATTTAACTACGACGGGCGTGGCGGAGGAAAATACGATCGCCAATTCCTTGAATATCTTCCCGAATCCGGCGACGGGGGTGGTTCATCTAAATTTTATTACTAATGATAATTCTTCGCTGAAATTAAATATTTTGAATCCCGAAGGACAAACGGTTTATACCTCGATGAATGACGCAACGACGGGAGAATTTAACAAAATGATAGACCTGAAAGACCTCGCAAAGGGCATTTATTTCATTCAGATTATTACGGATAAAGAATCGGTGATTCGCAAAATTGTTTTGCAGTAACGAAAGTTTATTTATCTTTGCCCCGCAAATAAATTATTAAATACTAAAGATTATGAGTTACGAATTTACAGGAAAATTAATCGAAAAATTTGATGCTGTCCAGAAGACAGAAAAATTTAAGAACCGCGAATTTGTCGTGGAGTTGGTGGAACAAAGGCAGGATTTCATGTCCACGAACCAAATCAAATTTCAATTGAACAATGATAAATGCGCCATCATTGACCCGTTCGAGAAAGGGATGGAAGTGAAAGTTACCTTCAATGTGAGGGGTCGCCATTGGGAAAAAGATGGTAAATCGGGTTATATTACGAACCTCGAAGCTTGGAAAGTGGAACTGGTTTCAGCTTCTGGAAGTGCTGCACCAAGCATCGCCAGTGCGCCGCCGATACCTGCCGAAACGGAAACTCCGTTAGCTACTGGAGACGATTTACCATTCTAATTCCGTCAAAACACTCCTTATATATAGAGCGCATTTTTTGATGACGAATTCCACGAGAAGCAATAGCGAATTAAAAATTAGCAATCGGCAACGGAAGGTTGTCGGTTGCTTTTTTACTTATTTCAAGTTGTATTTTATGGTTTCCAAGAATAAATTATCATTAAATATGAAGAAAAATTTGGATGGTATGATTCCATTCCTTATCTTTGCAGCCGCTAAATAACAAAATAACGCCTTACAAAACATACATGATGACCTTAAATTTTAATGCCTCAACGATAGAATCCCTTACCAAAGGGGGCTTGGCGATGGTATTAAATTGTGGAACGAAGTTAATGAAAAGTAGGACGAAGTTAATGGAATTTAGGACGATGTTATTGACAAGTGGAACGATGTTAATGACAAAAGGAACGATGTCAATGAAAGGTGGAACGATGTTAATGAAAAGAAGTACAATGTTGGCAACATTGTACCTTATTACGTATAAAATTAGTCAATAAAATAGATTATGGCAGGCGGAAATAAAGATTGGATACCTATTGCAGTGGAGGCGTTTGACACGTTTCAGACGACTTTTTGTTCGGAAATCGGTGCCAATATTTCGGCATGGCACATTACGACTGGTAAGAATACGATTTTGCAAGGGCTTCATACCACTTATGCAGCATATTATGCTATCTCGAAGCTTACTGCGACGGCGAGACAGATTGATTATGACAATACCGAAACGGCGAGGGTGGCATTGATAGCGTATATCCGGAAAATCACGAAGGAGGAGGTGAAGAATAATACCTTGATTCCTGATGAAAACCGTACCGAAATCGGTGTTCCGAACGCCCCGAAATCGAAGACGAAATCGGTGGCAAGCGAAGTAGCACCAGCCGTGGGATATACAAATAAGGCTACCTTGGTCGGAAAATATAAATTTACGCCGAGGAAAAAACCGGTAGGGCAGGCGAGTTTTCGGATTAAAACAGGGTTTTATTTGTTGGGCGGACCGATTCCGACCGAAAAACAGTGTACCCAAACCGATGTTATTAATAGTGGGAAAGATGTTATAGTATATGATGCGGAAAATTTGGGCATGAGCTTCGTAAGTTATACTCGGTATTTGACAGGGGATAAGAAGTTAGGGAAAGCCGCGACACGGTATTTGGGGATTATTTCATAAAATTAAAATTATAGAGAACTTAAATAAATAATTAAAAAAGGGGATGCCGAAAACCTAATAGAGTAAGCAAAAAAAATAAATTAATTAAATAAATTATCAATGAACAAATTAAAACTTTTACCAGTCATCCTTTGCTTGGTTCTTGCCTTATTCGGCACTAACCTGTCTGCAAAAACCCCGACTACAGAAGGAAATGGGACACCTTCTATCAACACCGAAATTTCGGTGAATTCGGAATGTACTATTCCGGTACCTCCAACCATTACAGCGAATGGTCCGACGACCATTTGTGCTGGTGGACATGTGCATTTAAGCACAGGGAATTATTCCCATTATCATTGGAACACAGGTGCAAACACGCAAAGTATTAATGCGTTTTTCACCGGCACGTACCATGTAACGGTTACTGCTTCGAACGGCTGCACAGGTGTAGCTTCGATTCACGTAACGGTTCATCCACGTCCACATCCAGTCATTCACATCGGCGGACCATTTAACTGGTGCGCAGGTCACATGAATTTGGATGCAGGCGCAGGGTATTCTTCTTACATGTGGAGCAACGGTGCTACCACACAAACCACATCGGCTACCAACATCGGTTGGTATTCTTGTACAGTAACCAATGTTTGGGGATGTACAGGCGTCGCGTATCGTTTTATTATTGTATTGCCAAATCCATCAGTTTCAATCAGCCAAACAGGCAATTTGAATTGCGGAGGCGGACATGCAACCCTTACTGCTAATGGTAGCTGGGGAGTTAATGCTTATTCTTGGAGCAACAGCGCAAACACACCAAGTATTGATGTAACATCAGCAGGCACTTATTGCGTAACTGCTACTTCTTTCTGGGGCTGTACAGCCGCTGCTTGCCATGATGTAACAGGTGGAAACAACAACATTTCTTGTTCAATCACCGCTTCTGGTAATTTATCATTCTGTTCAGGCGGTAATGTAACTTTAGATGCTGGTTCTTGGGCAGCTTATACCTGGAGCAATGGTTCACATTCTCAAACTCTTACTGCTGTAACTGCAGGTTCTTATTGCTGTACTGTTACTGATGCAGGTGGATGTACTTGCGTAGGTTGTATTGATGTAGTGGTTCATGATTCTCCAACACCTACACTTACTTATAGCTCACCTCCAGTATTCTGTAATGGAGGAAATGTAACTTTAGATGCAGGAACTTATGCTTCTTATAGCTGGAGCAACGGTTCATCAGCTGAAATGATTACTTTAGACAATGGCGGAACATTCTGCTGTACAGTAACTGATGATAATGGTTGTACAGGCGTTGCTTGTCAAGATGTAACTGTTAATCCAACACCTCATCCACATATCACAGCTGGTGGTAACACTACTTTCTGCGATGGAGGTTCAGTTGTTTTAGATGGCGGAACATGGGATAATTATTCTTGGAATTATAATGGCGGAACAGACGAAACTGTTACAGCTACTACTTCAGGAACATATTGTGTAGTTATTACAGATCCTAATGGATGTACAGGTGAAGATTGTATGGATGTAACAGTTAATACTAATCCAGTTCCAGTTATTACATCTAATGGACCTACAACAGTATGTGATGGTAATACAGTAACTTTGGATGCTGGTTCTTGGGCAAGTTATTCTTGGTATAATAGTATTACAGGTTATTTTTCAACAGATGAAAGTTATACCTTTACAAGTGGTGCTGCTACCGAAATAGTAACTGTTACTGATGGAAATGGTTGTATGGGTTCAGCTAGCCAATTTGTTTCTTTTAATGCAAATCCAACTCCTTCAATCTCTGGAAATACTTCTGCTTGTGCAGGTTCTTGTGTTACTTTAGATGCAGGTTCTTGGGATGGTTATTCTTGGAGCAATGGAGATATGACACCAACAACTTCTGCTTGTTCTTCAGATAACTATTGTGTTACTGTAGTTGATGGTAACGGTTGTATGGGTTCAGCTTGTCAGTGGGTAACTATCTATGACAATCCAACTCCTTCTATTTCTGGTACTACTACTGCTTGTTCTGGTTCTTGCGTAACTTTAGATGCAGGTTCTTGGGCTGATTACGCTTGGACAACAGGAGATAATTCCGAAAATACTACTGTATGTTCATCAGGTAACTATTGTGTAATGGTTACTGATGGTAATGGATGTATGGGAACTGCTTGTACAGATGTTACAATTTATGATAATCCAACTCCTTCTATATCTGGTGCTACTAGTGCTTGTGCAGGTTCTTGCGTAACTTTAGATGCTGGTTCTTATGCTGGTTACAACTGGTCAAATGGAGGAACAAACCAATCTATTACAGCTTGTTCTACAGGACAAAATTGTGTAACTGTAACTGATGGTAACGGTTGTTCAGGTTCTACTTGTGTTGATGTAACAATTTATGATAACCCAACTCCTTCTATCTCTGGTGCTACTACTGCTTGTGCTGGTTCTTGCGTAACTTTAGACGCTGGTTCTTATGCTGGTTACAACTGGTCAAATGGAGGAACTAACCAAACTATTTCAGCATGTTCTACAGGACAAAATTGTGTTACTGTAACTGATGGTCATGGTTGTTCAGGTTCTACATGTGTAGGCGTTACAATTTATGATAATCCTCAACCAAGTATCTCTGGACCTACAAGTTCATGCTCTGGTTCTTTAACATTAAGTACAGGAACAGCGGCTTCTTATTCATGGAGCAATGGTGGAACTAATGGTTCTATTACTGTTACATCTAGTGGTAACTATTGTGTAACTGTTGCAAATATTCATGGTTGTACAGGTGTTGCTTGTCAACAAGTAAGCGTTCATTCTGCTCCAACTCCTGCTGTTTCTGGTCCTTCCAGTTCTTGCGGTGGTTCTATTACTTTAAGCACTGGAACTTATGCTTCTTATTCATGGAGCAATGGTGGAACTAATGCTTCTGCAACTGTTACTACTTCAGGAAACTATTGTGTAACTGTAACCGATGGTAACGGATGTACAGGTGTAGCTTGTCAATCAGTAGCGATTAATTCTGCTCCAACTCCAACTATCTCTGGTCCATCTCAAATTTGTGCTCCTGGTTCAGGAACATTAAATGCTGGTACTTGGGCTTCTTATACATGGAGCAATGGTTCTCATTCTTCTTCTATTACAGTTACTGCTGCTGGTACCTATTGTGTAACTGTTACTGATGGTAACGGATGTACAGGAACTGCTTGCAAATCTGTTACAGTTAGTCAGAATCCAATTCCTACCATCTCTGGTGCTGTTTATGACTGTCAAGGTGGTTCTTCTATTTTAACTACTGGTGTTTATGCAGGTTATTTATGGAGTACTGGTGCAACAACCCAATCTATCACTGTTACTAATACAGGAAATTACATAGTAACTGTTTCTAATGCTGCAGGTTGTACAGGTACTGCTCACCATTCAATTACTGTTGGTGTGGCACCTGTTCCAAATATTACTTCAAATGGTCCTTTGACTTTCTGTCAAGGTGGTTCTGTTAACTTAAATGTTATTTACAATCCACATTATACTTCTTATATTTGGAGTAATGGCTCTACAGTTGCAGATTATGGAACTACTATAACCACTTCAGGAACTTATTGCGTAACCGTTTCTTATTCCAATGGTTGTACAGGTACTGTTTGTGCTACTGTTACAGTAACCGATTTCGTAACTCCAATAATCACTGCTGGTCCAGTTCCTGCTCCTTGTACTGCCTCTTCAATGGTATTAAGTGCTAACTCTGGTTTCGCTACTTACTTATGGAGCACTGGTGCTACTACTCAAAACATTAACATTACTGCTGCAGGAACATACACTGTTTCTGTAACTAATGCAAATGGATGTAGCGGTACAGCTTCTTACACTACTACCAGTTTCTGCCCAAGACCAGTTGTTACAATGACAGCTTCTCCTTCTTTCGCAAATTGTGGTCCTGTAACCATTAATGCTGGTGCTGGCTATGCTGCTTATTTATGGAGCAATGGCGCTACTACTCAAACAACTACTATTGCTTCTGGTTCTGCTGGTTACACAGTAACCGTTACCAATGCTTGTGGTTGCACAGGAACAGCTACTCACTCTGTACAGGTGTTAACAGGTGTTAATACTAACATTACCACAACCGGTCTTGCTACGTATTGCGCTAACACAGGTAACGTAACTTTAGCTGCTCAAGCTGGTTATGCTTACAACTGGAGCACAGGTGCTACTTTAGCTTCTATCACAATTACTCCAGGTCATCCAGGATTGTATTGTGTAACAATTACAAGCACTAACGGTTGTTCAGGAGTTGCATGTGTTAATTTAAGTGTTGATTGCGTATTGCCTACTAACATGGCTACTTCAAGCATCACTACGAACTCTGCTTATGTTTCTTGGAATCAGCCTTCATGCGTTTCTGGTTATACAATCGTTCGTACAGACTTGAACACATTGGCAGTTGCTACTTTCACTTTCGCACCGAATTCTCACTACACGTTCTCTGGTTTAACTCATGGACATAACTATTCATGGACTATCCAAACTAACTGTAGCACAACAACGAATTCAGGTCCAAGTGCTCCACAATTATTCACTGCTGCAAGAATGGCTGATGGCGACATCGAAACAATCTCTGCTTTCAATGTTTATCCAAATCCAGCTACTGACCATGCTACTGTTGTCTTCAATTCTCAAACATCTGACAACTATACCTTGCGTTTAGTAGATCTTACAGGAAGAGTTATCATGAGCCAAGTGAATGCTTCTGCAATCGGCGATAACCAAGTTGAATTAAATACTGCAAACATCGTTAAGGGTGTATATTTCTTAAGCCTCGAAACAGGTGGACAGACATTACAAACTAAGATTATGGTTCAGTAATTCCAATAGGAATTAGAAATCTAATTTCTTAAAACTTACCGCCCCTTCAGCAATGGAGGGGCGGTTTTGTTTTATATAATATTTCCTACTTTTGCTTCCATGAAAATAAAATGCTGGTTGGGATTTGTAATCCCGACATTAATTATGGTTGCGATACTTTCCTCCTGCAATACTTCCCGTAAGTTTGCTGCGGGAGGCTTCCTCCAAAAGAGGAAATACAACAAGGGCTACCATATAGATTGGGCAGCGAAGAATACCAAAGCGATGCCTCCCGAAGAGATGCCGAAGGCATCCAATGTTTATAGAAATAATAATTCGCAACTACTCGCTGCGACCCTGAAAGGGTCGGATTCATTGCCCCATTCTTTTGCTATAAACATGGAATCCCTTCGGGATTTTGTGGATGGCAACTTCACCGCATCCATTAGTAATACAACGCTTTTTATTCACCATGCCCTTCCTTTTATTATTCAGGAAAAGGATTCTTTGAAAAAGGAGGACACAACGATTGATCCAGGGCAATTAAAAAAGAAAAATAATTATTTAACAATAGCCATCATTTTATTGGCAATCGCGACATACATGTTCTTGCTTATGCCAGCTTCGCGTACTTCCCCACCTTCTATTTTAATTGTCGGAGGAATATTATTACTTGAATATTTCAGAACGCCAAACCATGCCGAACCAAAGCCTCCAAAGAAAATTATTCCACCCCTTACTTCAGAACAAATTCTATCCGAACAAACGAAAGGAAATACCTATGCCTTGCTGGGTTTAGCGTTTAGTATTATCGCATTAATTTGTTTTGGAATGATAGTAAATTCATCGTTCGGGATAGCGATGCTATTGCTGTTATTATTTGGAATTTTAGGCTTTGCCTTTAGCATTGCATGCCTTGAAAAAACGGACGACAGGCGAGTAGAATATGATGGTAAAACGTATGCCTATATTGGATTAGCCATTGGGATTATAGATTTGGCAATGTTTTTAGTAATAGGTACCATTTATGTTTTCTCCTTTATCTTTCATTAAATCTTTCCCTCTCCCATTCCATTCCCGAAAACTTTTCTATATTTGCCGCCGATAACTTTCAGAGTTGAGTAGGAAATTGAAATGACAATCTTTCTACTGCCCTTCCGAAGAAAAATTATACGAAGAGAAGGAGGGTAAAAAATCCCACAGAAAAAAGTAGAGGTTCTTTAACAGGTTGGAAAAAAGAGAGACGGGTTTGGAGGGATTGTTTTTTGGAAAACAACAGGTGTTATCTCTAAAATAACAGTTGTTTCTTAGAAAATAACAACTGTTGGCTGAAAAATAACAGTCGTTTTTTGGAAAATAACAACTGTTGCCGGAAAAATAACAGTTGTTTCTTGGAAAATAACAGTTGTTATTTGGCAGAAAACAGTTGTTATTTGGTAAATAACAGTTGTTATTTACCAAATAACAAGATGGATGAGATAGGTAAAAGACATTTTATGATCTTCATTATCAGTGAATTAGTAATAAAATAAATAGTAATAACCATAAATTAACAATTAAAATTTAAGAAAATGAGAAAAGGAAAACATGTTTCACCAAATGAAACCATCCAGGACTTGATTGACCAGGGAGAAATAGTCGGACCCTTAATGCACTCCGATGCCAATGCGCAGGTCATTGCCAAGGGCGATGTCATCAATACCGATGTGGCGGCATTGGCTGCGAAAAAATTAATCGTAGAGAACCTCGAAATCGCCCTCTTGGAAGCAAGAGTGGTGGAGGAAACTGCGAAAGCAACCTTCATCCTTAGCTATAATGCCGGGGTAGATAAGGCGAATGAAATTTATCCTCATAACGAGGCAAAACTGACCGGTTTGGGGATTGTTTTGACGGAGGAAAATCATAAACGCCCCGTTCCGGGCAAGGTGGATGGATGTTCGGTAGTGCAAGGCGACCACACCGGTCAAGGCTTGATGCACATGCATAAAGAGTCGCATTCGGATTCTTATCAGGTAATGGAAACCCAAAGTGCCGATATTACGAATGAGGCGGTGTATTATCCTGCCAACCCTACTTCTTTTAATAATTCAAGAGGCGGCGTGGTATATCCGAAAAATAAAGACATCAAGACGACTTATCGGATTTTTGGTCGAAATACCACTGGCGATGGCGTATGGTCAGACCCTTTTGGCGGATTTCCTTTCCATTAAGAATAAGATTTTGGTGATGAAAAAGCAGATGGCGGCTGTAAATTTTATAGCTCTCATCTGCTTTTTTTTAGGAAAAAGGGAAGGAAAGTTCTTTTGTTCAAAAAAACTTTTTTTAACAATATTTTGGTATTTCCGAAATTTTACTTAATTTTGTGCCGCGAACCAACTATTTTCCTTTTGACATCGTAATTAATAAATATGAAAAAGATCATTACAAACAGCAAAGAAAAAGTTCTTGAGAAGAAGATTTCCAAGACCCGTACGCTTGTAGGTTTATTTTTTTCTGTCCTGATTTTTATCTCCACAGCGAAAAGCCAAAACGTAGGAATCAATTCCACCGGAGCATCACCAGCTGCCTCCGCCATGCTGGATATTACCAGCACCAGTTCAGGTTTTTTAATGCCGCGTGTAGCCCTGCTATCCACTACCGATGTAGTAACCATCAGCAGTCCTGCCACCAGTTTGCTGGTGTATAATACCAATGCCTCGATGACGAGTGGCTCTATCGGATTTTGGTATTATGATGGAACACAATGGCAAATGTTTTATACCACCGCCACCACACAATGGACATTGACAGGGAATACCGGAACCGTACCAGGGACTAATTTTTTAGGAACAACCGATGCGAAAGATTTGGTTTTTAAAACCACTAATGTCGAACGGATGCGTTTTCTTTCTACCGGAATGGCAGGAATAAATATAACACCGACAAGCACCGAAATGCTTACTGTGGCGGGCGGTTCGATAAGCGGAATAAATATTACAACAGCAAATACTTCTGCGACTGGTTATGCACTGCATGCAGTAGATACCACGACAGATGAAGTGTTTTTAGGATATACCGGCTCGATAACGATTGCGGGGAATCCTTATAAAAAACCAGTCGTGTATGCCAATGCCCCATTAACAGCGGGAAGTGGCGGCACACCAGCAATCATAGCATCGAGTTCAGGGACTAATATTGCATCGGCAATTATTGCTTATTCATCGGTATCATGTGGTCTTTTGGCATACTGTACCTTGTCATCAAATGCAGCAGCCGTATGGGGACAGAATACGAATTCATCAGGCACGGGAGTCATCGGCGTAGGGAATAATCTTGGCAATGCGACCTATGCTCCGGGTGGTTCGGGCGGCTCGTTCAAAGGAGATTCTGTTGGAGCTTTTGGATATGAAACAAAGACGCATGGCTTCGGAGTTTATGGGCAAGCATCAGGCACTTCAGCCACTGGTGTTGTGGGTGCAGGAAATGCAATAAACAACCCGACGGTACTATCCTGTGGAGCGGGTGGAGCATTCAATGGAGATTCTATTGGAGCTTTTAGTTATTCAACAAAAGGTCATGGTTATGGGTTCTATGCACAGGCAGCGGGAGCTTCATCTACAGGTATTGTTGCGATAGGGAATAACTCTACACCAGGAGTTTTGTCATCGGGTTCTGGAGCAGCTTTCTTCGGGACAACGGTAGGGCTTTATGCAGCAACCACCAACAACGCTGCTAACCCATCTGCATCAATTGAAATGTATAACGCCATCAACAATACTTTTGAATATCTTAATTATTATAATGGAACAAATTATAAAATTTTAGAAGCGACAGTAGGCTCCGTTTCTTGTGCTGTCAAGGATTTGAATGGAAAATATGTTGTGATGCATTGCGCCGAAACCCCTGAATTTTATTTTCAAGATTATGGACAAGGGAAATTGGTAAATGGGTCTGTGCATATCAACTTAGACCCAATTCTTGCAAAGAATGTTGCTATAAGCTCTCAACATCCGCTACGTGTTTTTATCCAATTAGAGGATAATGAAAATTGTAAAGGGGTAGTTGTAAAAAATAAAACTGCAACAGGTTTTGATGTTGTAGAACTTAATGGTGGCACATCAAACACACCATTCACTTATACTATTGTTTGTAATGTTGCCGATGCTGAAATGCCAAGTGGGGTAATGTCTAAGTTCCAAGATTTACGTTTCGAGAAAGCTCCCGATAATCCTAAAGTCATTCAAGGCAAGTTGGATTTAATACAGCACAACGAACCATCTCCTAAATAATCTTTGCTACTGATTTCAGAAATTATTCTTCGTGAAATTTGCTGCAGATTTTTTTCCCTTTTTATTTTTAATTTTGACGCTCTGAAAAGATAAATAATGACATGGCGATAGTAGAAATGATAATGCCCAAAATGGGCGAGAGCGTTGCAGAAGCAACCGTTCTGAAATGGTTAAAGAATGTTGGTGACAAAATCGAAGCGGATGAGTCTATCCTTGAGATAGCCACTGATAAAGTGGATTCTGATATTCCTTCTCCTTCATCAGGGATATTAACTAAAAGGCTTTTTGAAGAAGGGCAAGTGGTACAAGTTGGTTCAGTGATTGCTTTGATTGAAAGTGATGCGAAAGCTGTTACACCTTCATCAAATGGAACTCCTGTTGCTCCATCAACAAAACAAGTTGTTACAGAAACACCATTTACCGAAACTAAAGTTGAAATACTTGGAAGAGTAGTCCCATTTATCCCAAGTTCAACACCAATACCCACTAATTCAGGCAATCGGTTTTATTCTCCTTTGATAAAGAATATTGCGAAGCAGGAAAATGTTTCTATTGAGGAATTGGATAGGATTCAAGGTTCTGGAAATGAAGGAAGAGTAACAAAAAATGATTTACTGAATTATCTTTCAAACAAAACTAAACAACCAGTTACTTCTACAGCATCTGTTGCCGAGAAACCAGCAGCAGCGGCTGTTTCAGTAAGTGGCGAATACGAAATCATTGAGATGGATCGTATGCGTAAGTTGATTGCAGAGCACATGGTGATGTCGAAAAGAGTTTCTCCACATGTAACTTCTTATGTTGAAGTGGATGTTACAAACATGGTTGTTTGGAGAGAAAAGAATAAAGCGGCATTTGAGAAAAGAGAGAATGAAAAGATTACATACACCCCGATATTTATTGAAGCAATTGCAAGAGCATTGAAAGATTTCCCGATGGTAAATGTTTCTGTTGACGGAACAAAAATCATTGTGAAGAAAGATATTAACATAGGCATGGCAACAGCTCTTCCAACTGGAAATTTGATTGTCCCGGTAATAAAAAAAACTGATACCTTGAATCTTCTCGGCTTAACAAAAGCGGTGAACAGCCTTGCCAGTAAAGCACGGAATAATAAGCTAAGTCCCGATGATATTCAAGGAGGAACCTTTACTGTAACCAATGTCGGCACTTTTGGTAACGCAATGGGGACACCAATTATCAATCAACCACAAGTTGCGATTATGGCTACTGGGGCAATCAAAAAGAAACCAGCGGTCATTGAAACTTCTCAAGGAGATTTCATTGGTATCCGCCAGATGATGTTTCTTTCATTGTCTTATGATCATCGGGTTGTTGATGGAGCATTGGGAGGGAGTTTCTTGAGGCGCGTTGCTGATTATCTCGAAGCTTTCGATATCAAAAGAACCATTTAAAAAAAGCATTTATCTTTTTAATTTTTATCTATGAACTATTTTAATAAGTTTTTCATTAGCCTTTTAGTATTATTTATTTTTGCCTCTAATACTAACGCCCAGCATCATGCTGCTCACGATACAACAAAGGCAGCTCGTCCTCCGCATGTAAAAAAAGCAAGTACTGCAACAACAGTAAACTTTGATAAGAAAGAAGCAAATAGTTATCTATCCGCAGATAATTATTATGCTGCTTTGATGGCGTTTCTGGAGGTATATAAGGATAACCCTAAGGATGGTTTAGTAAATTATAAAATAGGTTTATGTTATCTTAAAACGACTTTAGGGAGATCTAAAGCGGTATCTTATTTAGAATATGCCTCTAAACAAAAAGATGCTCCTAAAGACGTGTTTCTATTACTTGGAAAAGCTTATCAATATGCTAATAAATTCGACGAGGCAATAGCAGCTTTAAATACTTACAAAGAAGGAAGTAAACTTAAAGTAGAAACTTTGACGAATGTTGACAAACTATTAGAATATTGTGAAAATGCGAGGGAATTGGTTGCCAAACCTGTAGATGTAAAATTTGAAAACTTAGGCAAAATGATTAATTCTTCGGGTGCAGATTATGGTCCTTATGTAAATGCAAGTGAAACATTTCTTGTGTTCTCAAGTCAACGACAAGGCAATACTGGAGGGAGTTACGATAACCCAGAAGACATAGGTCAAAACCCTGCCGATGTTTATTTTTCTGTTATGAAAGACGGACAATGGCAAAAGGCAAAGAACATTGGATATACTATTAATACTGAAGAATCGGAAGAGTGTGTGGGTTTGAATGCAACAGGTGATAAGATGATTTTGTTCTTTGATTCAAAAACTGATTTTTCTGATCTATACTTATCAACATTGCAATCAAAGCAATGGCTTAAACCAGAAACTATGGGTTCTAATGTTAATACGAAAAGTGTAGAATCGGGTGGTGCACTTTCATCTGATGGGAAGTTTCTAATTTTTTCGAGCGATAGAAAGGGCGGCTTCGGTGGTAAGGATTTATATAAGTCGAAACGCCTGCCTAACGGAGATTGGAGCACTCCCGAAAACCTTGGAAATACAATCAATTCTAAAGAAGATGAAGATGGTCCGTTTCTCACCGCTGATGATAAAACTCTTTACTTTAGCTCTAAAGGATTTAACTCGATGGGTGGCTATGATTATTTTAAATCTGATTACAATGCCGACAAAGATGAGTGGTCGGAACCGGTCAATCTTGGCTTTCCGATTAACACCAGTGATGATAATATTTATTTCTCTGTTACAGCCGATAAAAAACACGCCTACATTGCTGCACAACGCGAGGATGGCATGGGCGATTTAGATATTTACCGAATTACCTTTAATACCGAGCCGGGTGTAAGCAATTCAAGAACCACTATTGTTCAGGGAACTATTTCTGGTGATTCCGCTGCTGATGGAAAAGTAAAAGTAACTTTGACAAATGCTGAAAACAAAACAGTAGGAATCTATAATTCAAAAATAAAAGGTGGTAAATTTATCATGATTCTTCCCGCCGGTAAATATCATCTTGCTGCTGAATCTGCTGGATTGAAGACCTATACCGAAGACTTTATTATCCCTGATAAAATGCAACCTGCCGAAATGCAAAAATCATTTTACATCACCAAATAAAGAATGGAGACTTTAGAAACTTCCTTCTTTCTTAATCTCACAAAACCTCTTGCTTTTATTGATTTAGAAACTACGGGAGTTGAAGTAAGCAGTGATAGAATTGTTGAAATTTCTATTCTTAAAATCGCCACAAATAATTCACGAGAAATCTATACCAAGCGTTACAATCCTACGATTCCGATTCCCATTGGTGCTTCGAAAGTGCATGGTATATATGATGCCGATGTCAAGGATTGTATCACCTTTAAAGATGATGCAACGAACTTAATTTCTGTGCTTGTTGATTGTGATTTAGGGGGCTTCAATTCCAATAAATTTGATGTGCCTTTATTGAATGAAGAGTTCTCCCGTGCAGGGATTGACTTCAGTATGGACAATCGGAGATTGGTGGATGTGCAAACAATTTTCCATAAAATGGAGTCAAGAAATCTCGGTGCTGCATACAAGTTTTATTGTGGCAAAAACCTTGACAATGCTCACAGTGCAGAAGCTGATATAGTCGCTACCTTCGAGGTTTTCAAAGCTCAATTGTTGCGTTATTCTGAATTGAAGAACGATATTGAATTCTTACATAACTTCTCTCAACAAAAGAACAATGTGGACTTCGCGGCGAGGATTGTGCGTGATGAAAATGGCAAAGAAATCTTCAACTTCGGAAAGCACAAAGGCAAGATTGTGGAGGATGTTTTCAGAAAAGAATTATCGTATTACGATTGGATGATGCAAGGCGATTTCGCTGCCAATACCAAGAAAGTCATCACAGAGATTCGTAAACGAATCGTTACAATAAAATAAATTTATACTCCCATGAAAATAGTTGCTATAGGTAGAAACTACGCTGAACATGCCAAGGAAATGAACTCTCCTATTCCGGATGAGCCTGTGATTTTTATGAAGCCTGACTCGGCTATTATTATTAATAATAATCCTTTTTATTATCCTGAATTCTCCAAAAACATTCATCACGAGGTAGAGATTGTTTATAAGATTTCGCAGACCGGAAAGAATATTGCTAAGCAATTTGCTTACAAGTATTACGAAGAGATCGGGATAGGAATTGACTTCACTGCTCGTGATATTCAAAACAAATGCAAGACCGACGGATTGCCGTGGGAGAAGGCGAAAGGCTTCGATGGGTCGGCGCCTATCGGGAAGTTTCAGAGCAAAAGTAATTTCGAGAATCTTCGCAATATCAACTTTCATTTGGATATTAATGGCAAGACGGTTCAGCAGGGGAATACCGGACTTATGTTGCATTCTATTGATGATATTATTGCTCATGTTTCTTCTTATTTTACTTTGAAGAAGGGCGATTTGATATTTACCGGAACTCCTGTGGGTGTTGGTGCTGTGAAGATCGGGGATGTGCTTACCGCTTTTATTGAGGGGAAAGAATTGCTGAAGGTGGAGGTGAAATAGTTTTTGTTGGTGCTGACATTCAAATACATGGTGCTGACGACTAAATACTTGATGCTGCCTACCAAATACTTGGTGCTAACCTTCAAATAGACGATGCTGACCTGTCAATACTTGAGGCTGACCTTCAAATACTCGTTGCTGCCTACTAAATACTTGTTCCTGCCAACCAAATATACGATGCTGACCAGTAAATACTTAATGCTGCCTACCAAATATTTGATGCTGACCAGTAAATAGTGGTTCTGACATGCAAATACTAATCTGGCAGGGGAATATTTTTTTGGTAGGATAGACGATTTTTCTTTGAACTGATGAAAGTTTGTTTATCTTCGCTCCGTTAAAATTAAATACAATGACCGACAAGCAATTAAATTATTTGAGAATGGTACCCGTGGAGCGGGGAGTTTTGGACATACCAACCAACAGTGCAATATGGATTGGAAATACTTTTGTGGTGCAGGCTAAGGCCAAGGTGCAACAGATATTTGACCAGATTCTTTTGGATGCAGGATTGACGGAAGCTGACCTGCATGGCAATACCACGAACAAGGAGCAATTGTGGAAAGATACTGCTACGATGGGTGTTCACATGAATATCGGGACGAAGGCTTGGGCGGAGAATACTACTCCTGAACAACCTGTTTTGGCGGAGGCGATGCATTATACTTATACTGATCTGACACAGTGTGCTATTCAGGAGGCTTTGGTGAAAATGAATTTTATTTTAGGTAAAGTAAATGCGATTCCTGTTTTGGAGTTGCCGAATGTTAATATCACTCCTTTACAGATTACTACTTATACTTCTGACATTGCGGCATTGACTTTGGCGAATCCTCAATTCAGGATAGCACAGGTGGTGAAAAGTGCTGCTACCGGCGACATCGTGGCTCAAATGAAACTGTTGAAAAAGGCAATGAAAAAGCAGGATAATTTGATTCATACTTATAGACTGCTTCACGGAACTTTTGTTACGACTTACGATAACGGAAGGAAAATTATTGACCTCGGAAAGACGATGAAGACAGAAGAAGATGTGTTGCACCCAGGGGAACATGTGGCTTGGTTTCATAATAAATATTTGCCTGGTGATACTTTGACTTTGAGGAATCATAGTGTATTGGCGAGCGTGAAAGTTTTTATTTCTGATGGGACGACGGTACCCGCTACAGGTGGCTATGTTTTAGCTCCCGACAGTGAAATTAAATTGTCTATTCCTGATGATTTTGGTGGTGTATTCGGGCATAATGTAATAGTGGAGAGTTTGAGTGCTACTGATGATGCTCATGTGACGGGGATATTGGCTAAGGGGAAGAGTTCTTCGAGTGCTCCGACACCTCCTTTGGTATAAGGGAATTAAATAACAGGAAAGCCCGACACGAAGTGTTGGGCTTTTTTGTTTTATGGAGATTTGTTAGTTTTGTCGCGATGAAATAAGATATTATATAATAGGATTGAACTTGTAGAAAGGAATTACCAAAGTTGATTTAAAATACTATGCCAACATCAGAAGAAATATATAAGCAAGCTAACCAACTTTTAAAAGACAAAAAATACAAAGCGGCTATTCCCATTTTTAAAAAACTTTGGGAGAATCCACCTTCAAATTTGAGTATTTTTTATGGAAAAAATTATGCATTTTGTTTAAGGAAAAATGGGCAATATGAAGAAGCACTAATGATTTGTGAAACTATCATGTCTCGTTATCCTGAATGGAAAGACACAATAATCGATGATTACTATTGGAACATTTACTACACTAAAATTAAAAAGAAATGGGACGAAAATCAAAAGGAATATATTTACAATAAAGAAGATGTTTTATTAAAATATGGTACCGAGATAAAAATTCAATACCAATCCCAGTTAGATAAAAAATACTCCCCATATTATAAAGCAATTTTTTCGGTAGTAGAGTATTACAATGGTCAAAGAGAATATGAAAAGGTTATTGAATGGTTGAAACCACTTGACCCAAATTCATTACAAACCAACTCGACTTTTATAAACGAATATGGTATTCCAATAAACAATGAACCAGAAAGAAAAAAATATTTTAAGCTCTATTCAATAGCATTATTTTACATGAACGATTATGAAAAATTCAAAGGGATAGCTCTTATTGGGCTTAAAGAGTATCCTGATCTTGTAGAAACTTTAGCCTTTCATACAGCAATCATTTTACATTCTAAGGGAGAAAATCTATTCAATCTACTACTTTCTAAAATCGGATTTTCAAATGATGAAATAAGAGACAATTACTTAATGTCACTTATGAGCGGGCAAATTCAATATCTAAAACATTGGGAGAATAATTTTAATGGCTTGAATGATTATGAAGCATCTTGGGAACTTAAATCAATCGGTAATGCAATAAAGAAGATTCTTATAGAAATTGATTTTAAAACACAAACTTGGACAACTAACAGAATTGAAACTGAGATTATCAGTTCAAGTAAAATTGCTGACTTTGTGTATTGCCCAGTTAGCTTTGCAATACAACAATCTATCCCGACTGAAGATGATCATGACATTAATATAGAATTAGTTTGGACTGAAAAAAAGTTACTATTAGACAGACTCAATATTTTCAAGGCAACGCAAAACATTGAAAAAGCTTTTGCTGATTTTTTAGAAATAGGGATTGATCCGACTGTTAATGCTCTAATCAAAAATATTTTTAGCTCAACTTTACTTCTTGAAAATAAATCGGGTAAAACAACCAAAGTATTTTATAACACCTCAACGGATAATTGTGGTGCCCCTGATTATGTATTCAAAGATTCTAATCAAACGGTTTATGTTGTTGAAGAAAAATTTTCGAAATATCAATTGAATAAGGAACAAGTTCAAACAGAATTTCCCAATCATAGAATAGAAATCCTAAATCATATACTAGAGCTAAATGAACTGGATTCAAAATATGGGATTCTAATATACTGGTATTGGGATTTTGTAAAACAAAATAATCAAGAACAACCCCACCAAGAAAACTCTAAGGCACATTACAAGATAAAGGGATTTAGTATTTTCAAAATTACTCCTGACCAAAATGATAAAGAAACATTAGCTAAAGTTCTTCAAAATGTTAAGGAATTTAAACAGGATAAAATATCTCTTTTTGCTGTTGACGAATTGAATTCAAACAAATGTGTTAATTGTGGAGTTTGTAAATACTGTTATCATAAAACAGGGAGATTAGATGAACTTACTTTGCCTTATGAGAGGCGAACTCTTCAAGAATTTTTGCCAGGGAATGAAAGTTCTGATGATCTTCCTTTGTAACAAAAAAATTTCCAATGATAAAAAATTTAAGTAAATGATATGCTTAAAAAAGATGCAATAGTAAAATACTTTTCTCAAATGGATATTGAGATGCTTGGGATGGTTATTGATGATTCGAGCATTTATTATGGTGTAAAGAAGGATGTCTTTTTGAGGAAGGTGAATGGAGTTTTCGAGGAATTTAAAAAGTTTGGTGATAGTGAATTGGAGATTCATAAAGGGGAGTGTGGATTGAAAAGTTGTAATTTTGGTAGTAAGGGTTATTGTTTTATGGGTAATCATTCGAGGAAATATATCAACTTAATCTTTTTTGGAAGCGAGACAGATGTTACTGATATTTACCATTGTTCTGAATTTATAACTGATGCTCCTGGAGTAAAATCTATGGGAGGTCTATCTCTTATCTTTGGAACTGATGAGAAAGCTGATTACGTTCCTTCAAAGTGGTATCTATCTACACTTGAGATTTGTAATAGAGCATTAGAGGAAGTTTCAATAATTGATTCTGCTAATTCAACTAAAGAAGATTATCTTCCTTGGTTGAATAAATATGAGAAAATGTATGATGAACTTAGTATGCCTTTTGACTATTATCAGGGGTTTCAGGAGTTTATTAAAATGTATAATAAGTCGAGTTTATTAAGCTGAATGAAACCTGACAGCAGCAGGGGGCAGCTGTCAGGATTCATTCGTGGGATTTACATTTTTTATTTTATCATCGTTTTGTGATACCGACCTCGGGGAGGTGCAACAAAACGATGATGAATAGTATCAGGAAATTAAAATTAGGAATTACGAATTGTCTTCTCGAATTCCTGAATAGCGGCTTCGGTTTCTTGGATTAATGTTTTGATGATTTCGGAGCAGGGTTTTATGTCGGTGATTAGCTCGACGGATTGCCCGGCTTCCCACAGGGTTTTGTAATTGCCGGGGATGATGGCTTGTTCTAATTTCTTCATGCCGCGTAGCTGGATGAGCATCTTGAAATACTTTTTTGTGGCTTTGTGATTGGATAAATATCGCTCTATGAAATTTTGTTTCGTTCCGATTTTCTTTGCATAATCGGTATTGAGTATGGAGCTTGGAGTGCCCGAAAGACGGTCTGTCATGACGATGTCATCCATACCGGAATTCACGATGGCATCTTTGTATGCCTGGCTGACTTTGGCTTCATCGGAGGCAATGAATCGTGTGCCGATGGAAACGCCTGAAGCCCCAGCCATCAGGGCAGATGCGATGCCGTGTCCATTGGCTATTCCACCTGCGGCAATGACGGGAATATGTGGAAAATCGCGCTTCAAAGCAGGTATCAAAACCGACAAGGGATGGGGACCCGCATGACCGCCAGCACCTTGCCCAACGGCTATGAATCCATCGCAGGAAACACTGGCTGCCTTGGCTGCATGTAGGAGATTGGTGACATCGCAAAAGACCTTGGCACCATAGCTGTGCGCTGCCTCAATGACCTCTTTGGGATTGCCGAGAGACGTGATATAAAAGGGAACTTTCTTATCTATGCAAATCTTCAAATGCTTCTGGAAAAAGGGATTCGTTTTCTGAACAATCAGGTTTACACCGAAGCTGCCGGTCTTGGGCGGAGGGGTTAATTTATGTTCGTTAAGATGATTCAGAATGGTTGATAATTCATCTTCCTTCCGATAATTCAATGTCGGGAATACGCCCATAATTCCCCTGTTCATCGCTGCTTTCATCATCTCTTCGTTGGATACTAAAAACATTGGTGCCATGATCATCGGGAACTTAATATTCAGCATTTGGGTGAGGTCGTTTTCTATTGTCATCGCTTTTCTATTTTTGCAAAACTAATTAATCTTAATGAACTCAATAAACATAATGAACATTACCAACCAACCAACACGCTTGTTCGATCTGCTGACACGCCTCAAAGAGACATACAAAGAGGGAGATATTTTTGTTTACAAAGAAGATGGAAAATGGATTAATCATACCATTGATGAATTTGTTGCGAATTCTGAAAGCCTCTCCTATGGCTTGATTTCATTGGGGATTGGTGTTGGAGATAAGATTGCTACCATCTCGAATAATCGTCCTGAATGGAATTATTTGGACATGGCTATGTTGCAGATCGGGGCTGTGCATGTTCCGATTTATCCTACCATTAGTGAGGAGGAATTTAAGTTTATCTTTAATGATGCGGAGGTGAAGTTGGTGTTTGTTTCGGATGAGATTTTATATAATAAGGTTCAAAGTATCCTTAAAGATTCTACCACAATAAAAGCTGTTTATACTTTTAATAAAATTGATGGTGCAAAGCATTGGACAGAGGTTAGAGATTTAGGCAATCAGCATGTTGATTTGGAGAAATTAAACAGGCTGAAAGATAGCATCAAGGGGAATGATCTGGCTACTATCATTTATACTTCGGGCACTACTGGCACGCCGAAAGGAGTGATGTTGTCTCATGCGAATATCTTGAGTAATATTATTTCTTGCGATCATCTTGTGCCGGTTTCTTTTCGGGAGAAGGTGCTGAGTTTTTTGCCTATCAATCACATCTTCGAGCGGACTATTGTTTACATGTATATTTATCTTGGCGCAACGATTTGTTATGCAGAGAGTATTGATAAGATCGGGGATAATATTCGGGAGATTAAACCCTATTTTTTCTCTGCTGTGCCGCGATTGATTGAGAAGGTTTATGCAAAGATTATTAACAAGGGAAAGGAACAGAAAGGCATTAAGAAATTTCTTTTCTTCTGGGCAGTTGATTTGGGATTGCGATATGAATTTGATGGGGCGAATGGTTGGTGGTACGAGTTCCAGTTGAAGATCGCCAACAAACTTATCTTTAGCAAATGGAGAGAGGCTTTGGGAGGGAATATTCGTGGGATTGTTACCGGCAGCGCTGCGCTTCAACCTCGCTTACAACGCATCTTTTGGGCGGCGAGGATTCCTGTTATTGAGGGGTATGGATTAACGGAAACTTCACCTGTTATTTCTGTCAATACTTTGGATAAGGGGGATTGTAAATTCGGGACTATTGGTCCGGTAATTAAGGATGTTGAAGTTAAGCTAGCAGAGGATGGAGAGATCATTGTGAGAGGTCCGAATGTGATGCTGGGATATTACAAACGCCCTGATTTAACTGCCGAAGCCATTGATAAGGATGGCTACTTTCATACCGGCGACATCGGGATGTTTGATGGGAAGTTTTTGAAGATCACGGATCGGAAGAAGGAGATATTCAAGACTTCGGGAGGGAAATATATTGCGCCACAGGCTATCGAAAATAAGTTTAAGGAATCGCCTTTCATCGAGCAGATAATGGTTATCGGTGAGAACCAGAGATTCCCTGCTGCGTTGATTATTCCTGATATTCATTACATAAAAGATTGGGCTAAGATAAAAGGAATTGCATTGCCGAATAGTCATGAAGATATTTGCAAAAATGCTTCTGTGATTGAAAGAATACAGGAAGAAGTTACAAGGTTTAATAACGACCTTGGGCATGTGGAACAAATCAAGAAGTTTGAGTTGCTACCTGCTGAATGGACTGTGGAATCAGGCGATTTGACACCTACTATGAAGTTGAAGAGGAAGATTATTATGGGGAGGAATGCGGGGTTGATTGAGAGGATTTATGAAGAATAGTTTAAGGTTTAAAGTCTAAGGTTTAGGGTTTTGTAACGAGTGTTTTTGGTAATTACATGAGTGTTCTTAGTGCTTACATGAGTGTTCTTGGTAGTTACACGAATGTTCTTGGTACTTACATGAGTGTTGTTGGGAGTTACACGAGTGTTCTTGGGTTTTACATGAGTGTTGTTGGTGCTTACATGAGTGTTGTTGGTAGTTACATGACTGTTCTTGATGCTTACATGAGTGTTCTTGGGTTTTACATGAGTGTTGTGGAATTTACATGAGTGTTCCAGATTTACATGAGTGTTGTGGAATTTACTTGCCAATATTTATCTGACTTGAGAATATTAAAGTTGGAGGCAGGGGGAGTAAAGTTAAAATGGAGGCGATTAAAGTTAAACCAGTGGGTCTTAAAGTCGGACCGGAGGGGGCTAAAGTTGGACTCGTGGGCGTTAAAGTCAAACCCGAGGGGGCTAAAGTTGGAGACTTGGGGGCTAAAGTTAAACCCGAGACAACCAAAGTCAAACCCGTGGAGGCTAAAGTTAAACCCGAGACGACCAAAGTCAAACCCGTGGAGGCTAAAGTTAAACCCGAGACGACCAAAGTTGGGAGTGAGGGGGGGCAAAATTGGGTTTTTCAAGGATTCGGCGGGTTTCTAAGTGTAGAATCCTTGGAGAAGGAAATTTTATTAGACCAAGAAATCTCATACATGCGGGCTTTTTTATAGTTTTGCGTGATGAAATCAAAATGCAAAACAGTACAAATTAAATACGAAGACCTAAAATTCCCCAATCCAATTTATAAATATAGAGATTGGGGTGATAAGTTTCATAAATCTATAATTCAAGATTTACAAGTCTATTTGTCTCCAGCTTCAGGGTTTGAGGATCCTTTTGACTGTAAAAATCCAACAAGATATGATTTGTTAAAAAGAGACGAAATTAAAAAAAGACATGCGGAATTATCAAAAGAGTCTAATGAAGGATTGAGTAGAATACAGCGCAGAAAAAATGCAAGTGATTTTGCAAGCAGCAATCCTTTTAAAAACAAAGAATACTTAAAAAAACTTGAAGGGGAGAGTTTTAATGAATTTGACAGTACTGTTGGAATTCTCAGTTTAACTGCTAACCCAAGTAATTTTGAAATGTGGAAAAAGTATAGCAATAATCATAAAGGCTTTTGTATTGGATTCGAGTCAAAAATCTTGTTTAAATTTGTAGGTGGTGGTGATGTTGTTAAATATCGTAATGAATTACCGAAAATTATGCCGTATCCAAGAATGTGTTTTGAGGAACAAATGCTTACGCAAATTTTTAACAAATTAGATAACTGGAATTTTGAAGAAGAATATAGGGCGTTTCGGTGGTCTCAAATTCCATATACCAGAGAAACAAGGACAAAAACATTGCCTTCAATTGCTTATAAAGAAATTATTTTCGGCTCATTAATGACTGAAGAAAATATTAATGAAATTATTAAAATTGCAAGAATCAATATTCCACATGTTGAATTTAAGAAATCTGTTATTGCAGAGAATGGTTTAGATATTTCAATTATTGATTTTCCAATTTGACCATTGTTCAATTTTTTCTTTCATCCTTTTATGCTACCACCCGCTCTGGCGGTGCTGCAATAAAAGGAAGATGATGATTATTCTGATCCTAATTCCATCCATGATAAATGGTAGTCATCGGTTTTGATTTTAAGAGAGTCTTCGGTGAGCCAGAGGGGCTTGAAGGTGTCTATCATTACTGCGAGTTCGAGGGTTTCTTTTGCTCCGATGCTTTTCTCTACTGTGCCGGGATGGGGACCGTGTGGAATGCCGCCGGGATGCAGGGTTATCTGTCCTTTTACGACACTTTTGCGGGACATGAAATCGCCATCAACATAGTAGAGCACTTCGTCGGAATCTATGTTGGAGTGGTTGTAGGGCGCAGGGATGGATTGTGGATGATAATCGAAGAGGCGAGGGCAGAATGAACAGATGACGAAGTTGTGGGCTTCGAAGGTTTGATGCACGGGAGGCGGCTGGTGCACGCGACCTGTTATGGGCTCGAAATCGTGGATGGAGAACGCCCAGGGATAGAGGTTTCCATCCCAGCCTATGGCATCGAAAGGGTGGGTTCCGTAGGTGAAGGGATACATCATTCCTTGCTTTTTAATCATGACTTTGAAGTCGCCTTTTTCATCATGCGTTTCGAGGTTCATGGGCTTGCGGATGTCGCGCTCGCAGTAGGGGGAATGTTCGAGGAGTTGCCCGTATTCATTGCGGTATCGCTTCGGGGTAATTATCGGGGAATGGGATTCTACAATCAGGAGGCGGTTGTCGGGACTGTTGAATTCTATTTGATAAATTGTGCCTCGTGGGATGACCAGGTAATCGCCATAGGAGAATTCGATGCTGCCATAGATTGTTTTCAAAGTTCCGGAGCCGATATGGACAAAAATTACTTCATCGGAATCGGCATTCTTATAGAAATAATCTTTCATGGAATCCAATGGCGAGGCGAGGCAAATATTCAGATCGTTATTGACGAGAATATGTTTGCGGCTTTGCAGATAATCATTCTCGGGAGCTACCATGAAGCCGATGAAACTTTCATGATTCAAATGCCTTTGATAGGCGACTTTTGGTTCGACGGAATAGGATTCGCCGACGTGTTTAATCATGGTCGGCGGGTGGGCATGATAGATTAAAGAATAGATGTTGGAGAAGCCTTCGGAGGAGACCAATTCTTCGGCATAGAGTTTTCCATCGGGCTTGCGATAGATGGTGTGACGCTTGTGGGGGAACTTCCCTTGGGAGTGATATTGTGGCATAGTATTTTTATTTATTTGTTGGGGCAAAATTAAAAAGAAATGGGAATCTTAAATATGACATTTATCATCATAAAAAAGCGGCACGCTTTGTACCGCTTTTTTATTTTATGATTTAGGTAGTATGCTTTACTTCTGCACGACGAACTTCCCTCTTGCGCTTTCTTTTTCGGTTCTTACTTCATAGAAATAAATACCTGCGCTCCAAGTGGAGATAGAGATGGTATTATCAATGCCGGTAAGCATTTCTTTATAAACTTCAGTGCCGAGAAGGTCTGTGATGATTAATTGCTGATTTGGGGATGGGGTGGATTGATGCATGTTAAGAATGGTGGAGGCGGGGTTGGGGAAGAGGGTAATAGCTGACTTTCCAGCAATTTCTTCCACACCTGTTGCTGTATGTCCGACGATAAAAATATCATCAATACCCATTCCCTGGCTTACAGTATCGGTAAAACTGGAGTCATTCACCCATCGGAAACCAATTCTGAAACTCGCTGCATTTAAAAAATTCGTGTCGGTAATTGTTTCATACTTCCAGCAAGAATCGTTGTTATAATTCGGCAGCCCTGCCTGTATCCACGGACCGTTGTTCTTGCTATAATAGAACTCTGCGTATGCAGTCGAAGAGCCTTGACAGTTGTAGAAGAACGCTACCTCTACGCTATCTCTGCCAATCGTGGAAACACCATTGGTCATATAAGCAAATCGGTCCGATGCATGCATAGGGTTATAATCCGAATTACTATCGGTAGGCAATGACACATTATTGATATGCAAATATCCGCTGAAGGGTGCAGCCGTAATATGCCCGGTGCTACATACCTGGTCCTCATCAATTGTGGCAGGAAAAGCCCAGTTCGTGGGGAAGTAATGGTTATTCACGACCCATAGATTGCTGCCGGTATTTGTGCCGACACCGGTGCCGTTAAGGGTGAAAGTTCCGCCGCCAGCATTGAAGTCCTCATTGAACAGTAGCATCAACTGTGCGTGGCTGCTCAATGCAAAGAACACAAGCGGCAACATGATTACGATTGTTGTAAGTTTTCTTTTCATTGTCTTTAATTTTTATTCGTTACTATAATTTATTTAAGATTTTCCAAGATAACATCCCTGTCATATACCCGGACTTCGCTATTGTATATAAGGAATGGGCATTTGTGTGTAAGGATTACATCATTCGGTCCCCGAAGTACATCATTCAGTCCCCGAAGTACATCATTCGGTCTCCGAAGTACATCATTCAGTCCCCGAAGTACATCATTCAGTCCCCGAAGTACATCATTCGGTCCCCGAAGTACATCATTCAGTCCCCGATTTACATCATTCAGTCCCCGAAGTACATCATTCTGTCCCCGATTTACATCATTCAGTCCCCGAAGTACATCATTCTGTCCCCGAAGTACATCATTCAGTCCCCGAAGTACATCATTCAGTCCCCGAACTTCGTTGTTCGGGGATTGAATGATGTAAGTCAGTCCCCGACTTACGTTATTCAATGCCTGAACAGCGTTATTGTTATAAAGGATAGTTTGATTAAATGGCAACATTGCCTTAATAAATCACCTTTCCGGTAATCACCTTGGTATCGGATTGGACGGTGATAAAATAGATGCCGAGTGGGAGATTGGCGGCATTAATTTTAATGTCGGAAGCGGTGCTTGTGAGAGCTTCTTTTTGACGAACCATCACATTCCCCAATACATCTACCAACAGCACGGTGATATTTTCGTTCACATTATCATTCACCAACACGTGGATGGTGCTTTCATCGTGATTGGAATAAATGTTCTTAATCTCGAACACCGTGTTGCCGATGGTAATCGGTTTCAGGTCCGACAGCGTGGTATGCCCATCGAAATCGGTTTGCTTCAATTGATAATAAGAAAGTCCGGTCAAGGGCTTGTAATCTACGGCGTGGTAATTGGTAAAAATATTGGTATTCCCCGCACCTGCAACGGAGGTAATGAAATCGAAATCTGAATTGTTTACTGTCCTTAAAATAGTGAAATATTCGTTGTTCGTTTCAGAGGCTGTTGACCAGTTTAAGTCCACATTCAATCCATTATATGTCGCTGTAAAGTTTAATAATTCAATCGGCAATGAATGCCCTGTTTGGGCTAATGTCCAGGGAGAAAATGTAGAAACACTGGGTGTTCTCACCGAATCGCTTGCACCACCGACCCACGATTGGGAACCTGTTGGCTGAAACCATCCTGTATTTCCTGCATTCCATCGTTGGGCATTGAGGGCGGTGGTATTATTTATTGCGGGAGCTTCGGCAGCGGCATATTTGAAATACATCGTTGCTGTAGGATGTCCGATAGAGGTATCGGCATCAATTTGCCAGAATCTATTGACCATATATGCGCTATCGTTCACGCCTGCGGTATTCCGGATATGGGTAACGGTAGGCGGGTACGGTGTATGCGAAATAACATTGGTAGTAGGGGCATAAGTGGCTACTGTTACATACGTTCCGGTGCCTCCCGTTCCTTGGAAATAGAAGGGGATGAACGTACCGCTGCTATTCGCAAAAGGATACCGATGGGCAACGAAATCAATAGGGATATTCCACTTGATAGAACTTAAATTTGTAGCACTTTCAGAGATTACAAAACCGGTAGTACGGGTGATGGCGTTGGTACTGGAGTTCATTAAAGTGAGCTTGTTGCTGTTCAATTTTAATATTCCGCTATTCAAGGCAAATGCTCCGTTTGAATTCAACGAAATTGGGGAATAAAAATAGACTGTATCATGACCTCCACCCGGATTGATGGTGATATTACTGAACACCAGCCCGGCAGTATCTACCATTTTGAAAATTGCGGAAGCCGAAGTGGTGCTTGCCTCACCAAATTGGAAGGTGCTGCTGTTATTTGCGTCTAAGAATTTTGTTCCTGACCCGTTGCTGAATCTTAAATCATACCCAGTACCTGAATTAGGATTGTGGAAAATAAAGTATCCATCGGTGATGTACATTTTCGAGGTGGCATCTACTTCAAAAAGGGCTTGGGTATTATTGGTAGTTCCTTGTTTATTAAGAACGATGGTATCTTGCTGACCGCCGTTGTTGATGTAGTTATTGGTGTTCATATCATCAAACTTAAAAGTGGCACCGCTTTTCACAATAATTTGTGATGCCACAGTTAATTTACCACCCTGAATATCCATTAAGGAACCAGCTCCGCTATTGGTAATGGAATTGCCCGCTGTTGTTCCTAATGTATCATCGGCAGCTAAAGATGTCATTCGGAATAAACCATTATTAGTTATAGAATAATTACCGGAAACAAGATTTCCACCATTCAATTCCAAACCACCTGTCGAAGGAATGGTCATGGTTGTCGAAGCAGTATATTGAACGGAAGAAGTTGTTTCACTCACTCTGAATAAACCATTTGTAATGGTTAAGTTTCCAGTCATGTTCATAGTTGAAGGAGGTGAGTTGCCGTAAATATTTTCGATAACAGATGTTGTATCACTTCCTCGGTTAATGATAATATTAGCAAATGTGGTAGGGATGTATCCATCAATATATTCTAAGGAGCTTGTTCCTTTGAAAGTTACTGTGCTACCAGAATTTGCGGTAACAGTTGCGGAATACCCATTCCATCCATTCCACCATGATCCATAGACATCTAAATTATATCCGGTATTAATTGTCAGAGCTTCGTTGACGCCACCCATTCTTAAATCTTTACAAACGGCACCACTTGAATAGATGACAGGGAAGTAGGTAGAAGTATAATACGTGTTATCAATATTGGCATCAATCGTGGAGGTTGGAAGACCACCACACCAATTAAGAACCGTGAACCAGTCGGTACTGATTCCGCCCACCCATTGCCCTGCTCCGTACACATTATCAACGATGGTTACATACAATTGTGCCCAAGCGGTATAGGTTCCGCAAGATGACATGTATGCTCTTACTCTGATGTATCCACCTGGGCTTCCGCCTAATGTTAAGTTTATGGTATCAGTATGTTGACTCAAAAAAGTACAACCTGTCAAACCAGAATAATCCCAAATATAACTTGTTGCATTGGTTACTGTAGGAACGATGTAGGTTACGTTTGTGTATGCACAAACGGTGGCAGGTCCTGATATAGCCCCGATAGCTCCCAAGCCAGCAGTAACCGTTACGGTAACAGTACTTGTTTTCGGACAGATGCCGATGCTATCCGGGTAGCCGGTGTTTCCTCCATTCATCGTAACGGTATATATCGTAGTTACCGTTGGAGAAACATAAGGATTTTGTTTGCAGGCTTCGGTAGATGTAAGCGATGCATCCGTAGGAGATGCTGTCCAATAGTAAGTCGGTTGGGATGAAAACAAATAAGCATCGTGGGTAGCTGACCAGGTATTAAAATTCCGGCTACTTAAAGCATAAGCATTAACTCCTAATGAATCCTGTATCCCTTGGGTATAGGAACCGCTAGGAATTGTATCATTTTGAAATTCGATAAGATTTGTTGTTTCATGCAAAATCATATACGCAGAAACTGCGGTGGCATTTGTAGAATCATAAACTCTATTATACCTTAAAATAAACTCTCTGTTTGGAGTGGTTCCAACAGTATCCCAGTAAATGGAACCTCCAAGATCAAGTCTCATATCAGACCAAGCAACTCCAATACAATCCAAAGCACTTGGACAGATTGCATTATTGTCTGGTAACGATGTTGAAGGAGTCGTATAAGCACATTCAAATTCAACAAACCCATTTGTGCAAACATATAAGGCACTTCTATTATACCCGAAAAAATGAAATGTAAATGGTAAAGCAACATAAGCTGTTCCATCATTACTTCCTCCTGTCCAAGATGTAATTTGGTGGGTTGGGACAGCAGGTGCAGAGTAGGTCATTTTTGTGTAGTGAGTATAGTACAAAGAATCAACAGCATGATTTATTGTTGGTGAGGCATGAAGGTAAGTATAGACTCCACTGCACATAGTTGATACATCCGATGAGGCTGTTACTTTGCTGTTGTATATTGTAACTGTCGTAGAATTATCAAGAAGATTACCATCAATGAGCGTAGTTGGATTACAGTAAACAGAATCTTTCAAGTATGTCCGAATGGTATATTGCCCTCCGGCAGAAAAATTCCAGGTATGCAGCATCTGAACTCCGATGGTAGTATTGGTGGTGAAGGTGCTGGTATAAGTCCCGGAATCCAAGGCAGTCCACACTTGTGCACCATTTACGCTATCGGTAATTTGGGAATATACTTTCAGGATGTGCGTAGCATCAAAAGTCAAGGTACTACCGGTATTATGAATAGAATCTACAATGATTTGCGAACTGCTATATCCACAAGTATCGGAAATTGGTGGTGAAATATTAGATACGGTGAGATCGGCGGTTGCAACGACTTTTGTAAAGACCAATTTATATTTTTGGGCTTCGGGAGCAGACAATGCCGATGCGGTACTCGAGGCGGCAAAGGTGGTACTATTCGCCGTTGATTGCATAAAATTATTAGCATAAGTAGGTGCTGCTGCCCAGGTTGCAGAGTTTAAGCCGCAAAGGTAATTTTGGGGATAAGCAGTGGTATATTGATTTGCATTCCAGAAGTAATAGAATTCAATAATACCTGTAGTCTTATGAAGCCTTGCCTGAAACCAGCATCTGCGATAATCACCCGTCCAAGCCACTAATTTTAATTGCCTCCATTCAATAATAACCATGGTATCGCCTGTGGTAATATTTCCAGGACTGTAATACCAGCAAATATCCGCAGCAAGCGTACTTGGAGTGCTATTTACAGTTCCTGGTACAAGGTCCGTATAAAACGGGGCAATCGTTCGTGCCGAATAGGATTTATTATTCGAGTAGGGTGATACCGGATTTGGGCTATGAACAAATGACAAATAACTTCCATTGTAAGCCGTATCAGCAGAGGCTGTTCCTGCATTGCGACCACGATTGGCATTAGATGCATACATCGGCAATTGCTTCGAGGCAAGGGTAGCCGATGAGAGGGTATCTAATACAATAAAGCCATTCGTTGAGATATAAAAATAATTATTATTTATTCCATCATAGTTAAAAGTAAAAGGCAATGCCTGCGGTGTACTCAAGTTATTATCTGTGTAGGTAGTCGCAGTATAATTCCAAGTGGGAAGCACCCGCCCAGAGTTATACGTTGCACTGTACATATCTTGCCAGTATATACTGGTCGGGTGGTTACCACTGGTATAAAGTTGTAATCGTTGTACATTATACTGGTTTAATACCCCGAAGGCATTGATGGAAACGATGCAGAACAGGCTCACGACAAGCATTCTGACGGCATTTTGTAAGTTTTGAATCATGGTAATTTAGTTTCTTGGAAATACTCCTTTTATTTAAGGGTACAAAATTACAAAAAATTTCGTTCTCCAGCAAGAAATTCTTTTAACATTTCAAAATATCCAACCCCGATTTTGTTAATAAAAACTAATATCCAAAAAAAAACCACCGTTTCCGATGGCTTTTATTAGACCTAATTATGCGGATTCACCACCTTCCGGATGATGATGTTGCTGCCATCGCTTTGTACCCCGTCTTTCTTGCCGAGGGATACAATTTTTATCCCTACATCGGTGCCAAGAATTTGGTCTTTGATGATACATTTCGACTTTTTTGTGAATAAGTACAATGTGTACAAAGGCACGGGGGCAGTAGGGTTTACGGAGATCATAACATTATATCCGCGCACCTTTTTTTTATCCAAGGTATCCCAATGAACGTCGAAAGAACGGTTCACATGTCCGGTCGTTATGCTCAAATTTTCTACCTCCGGAATTTCGTCTGGATTGACGCCGGCATCTGCCTTAGTGGTCAGATGAACCAACGCTACTTTTGCTGAATCGCCAGCCGCTTTTGTTTGGATAACAGGCAAATAATTATCCACATAAATATCGTTCAACTCGTTCATGTGTCCAAAAATGGACAATGCCAGCGTGTGTGCCGAAGCAATATGTCCATCGCGAACACTCATTTCGTTCACCACGAAATTGATTTTTACGGTTGTCGAAGCCGTTGTCGGAGTCATCACGCCGAAGATCGGAATATTGGCATCCAAACCGGCGATGACTTCTTCGTATTTCGTGATTTTTTCGTCGTCTGTTTTGTGTGCCAAACCCAGCACTACGATCATTTTTTTAATTGCTTTTTTGAAACTCATAATTTATATTTTTTGATTATTGTTTATTTAATGTACTGATTTATAGCATAATATAGTTTTGCCCGTTGAGTGAAAAATGAAATTTCACTCAACGGGAATGAAATTTCATGCAACGGGAATGAAATTACATGCAACAAAAAGGAGATTACATGCAGACGGAATGACATTTCATGCAACCGGAATGACGTTTCATGCAGCGGGAATGAAATTACATCCAACAAAAAGGATATTACATGCAATAAAAGCAATTTTACTCGCGACAAAAGCGAGATTACATGCATGAAAAAGGCGATTTTACAAGAATAATTTACGACCATCTTTTGGAGCTTTCGCGAGTAGGCAAAGACAGGCGAAGGGCGTTAAGCTCCGAGAGAAACTGGTTTAGGATTATTTTATGATTTCTTGAATTCATCTTTTTTATTTGAGGGGGCAAAGATACGATTTATTCTATCACTATTTTTTGATGAATCAATTCAGCCCCGTTTCTTGTCTCGATAAAATAAATTCCTTTGCTGAATTTTGAAATATCTATCACCGTAGTTTCATCGTTTAATATCATATTTAAAACCGTTTGCCCCATCATATTTTTAATCGAGAGTAGGGAATGGAGCGTTGAGAACGGAGAATGAATAGTGATGCTGGATGTCGCAGGATTCGGATAAATTGTAATTATAGAATGCAAGTTATCAGGCTGCATAACCTCCGTCGTAATGCACGGCATACCGGCATTCCCGGTGCTGTTATGAAGATAATAAATACGTCCCGAGGTAACATAAATAACATGCAACACGTGATAGGTATAAGCAATAAAACTCACGCCGCTCATAACGTAGGGAAGGTCCCACGTTGCCCCACCATCAAGGGAATGGAAGTATTTCGCACCCCCACTGGAATTCACCACGATATGCAGTTCGCAGCCATCGCGAGTCATGTGCGGCAGGAAAAAAGTATGCGCCGTATCGTGCGATAAATTGTTGTTCATTACGCTCCAGGTAGCCCCCGTATCGGCTGATTGCGCCAACAACAGTTGGTAATGACCAGACGGTGCGCCGCATGAAATAACATCCACGAAGCTGCCATTCACATTCACCATCGTATTGTAATCGAAGGGTAAATCCACAACCACATCGGGTCCCCATGTTGCGCCATAGTCGGCAGATTCTTTGTATAATATTTGGAATTGATTGGTTCGGTTATCATTCCACGACATGAAAATGTGGGCACCCTCCGCCGTGATGGATTCATCCTCTGACCGCCCCACAGAGTCGGTGAGTTGCTGCGGAATACTCCATGAATTTCCATTATCTAATGATCTCATAAAAAATATTTCGGTGTTATAAGGATTTTGAGAAACCACCCTGTCGTTCGCAATATACACCATACTTCCAGATACTGCTATTGCGGGCCAATCAGCAGTGGAATCAAGGAACATACTGGGGCTCCAGGTAGTGCCTCCATCCAACGAATGTTTATACCACGAAGCACGACGATTGGTAACGGTATCAATCTCTCGCCAAGCCACATGCACGTTGCGGCCATTGACCGCAATAGCAGGATTCCAGGCATTACCAGTAGCATTGGTGATAGCAATAGGGGCAGACCAAGTTAAGCCCGTATCCAACGAATGACGGTAATACAGAATGGCATGGGTGGAATTGATTTTATCAGTCCAGACCACATGCACCGAATCCCCGCTAACGCCAAGGCAAGAACCCATGCTTTCATTCAGATTCGCATTGACAGCATTAGGAGATAGTGGGAAAGGGGCATTCCATTGTGCCATTGAATGAAGGAAAAAGAACAAGGTGTTCAGGGTAAGAAGGACGAGGATTCGGTAGTTGTTGTTCATGATCGTAGTTTTTAATTGGTTAGTTCTTAATTTAAGATTATTGAACCACAAAGTTAATGAAAAGAAATTGAATTCCCAAATAAAAATAACAGGGGGAGATTTGTATTGGATATTCTTTATGATACTATACTTCCTTCCTTGCTACAAGGGTAAGGATCGTTGCCAATGCTACGGTATCGCCAGTTTCATCATATACATCTACCTGCCATTTCACTACGCCTTGCGGGGTTTCGCCTTCGCGCTTTTCTTTCGCAATCTTTTCCTTGCAGGTTAAGCGAACACCGATCGTAGCTCCGACATAGACGGGCTTCAGAAAGCGACATTCGTCAAGCCCGTAATTAGCGAGGATTGGTCCTTTCTTAGGATCCACAAAAAGCCCCGCTGCCGCGGAAAGGATGAAGTACCCATGCGCTACCCTTGATGTAAATATCGAACCTTCTAAGGAAGTAATATCCATATGGGCATAGAAGTTGTCGCCACTGATGTTTGCAAAGTTCACGATATCGGTTTCGGTAACGGTGCGTTTATGTGTAACCAAGGTTTCTCCTATCTCCAATTCATCGAAATACTTACGGAAGGGATGCACCAAATCTTCTTTCTGGAATCCGCCGAGTTGATATACATTGGTTATCTTGGTCAGCGTAGTGGGATGACCCTGAATGGCGGTACGTTGCATGTAATGAAAGATTCCGCGGATACCTCCCATCTCTTCTCCGCCACCTGCCCTGCCGGGACCGCCATGAACCAGATGTGGCATCGGAGAGCCATGACCGGTTGACTCCAAAGCGCATGCCGCGTTCACGACCATCATTCTGCCGTGCATTGATGCCGAACCGAGTATCATATCTTTCGCGAAATCATCATCAGAAGTGAAGACAGAGCCTACCAAACTGCCACGCCCGAGCTTCGCTAACTGAATGGCTTCATCGGTGGTTTTATAAGACATGACCGTACTCACGGGTCCGAAGGCTTCTACCTGGTGGGGTTCACTATTATTGAAAGGATCTTTACAATAGAGTAGGAGGGAGGGCAAGAAAGCTCCTTTATTTCGATCGGCTCCCATGACCTCGAAGCTATCATAGTTCCCGAATACTATTTCGCAGGAATGGCGCAGTTCGTCTACCTTTGCTCGTACATCTTTCACTTGCTCCATACTTGCCAAGGGTCCCATACGTACGCCCTCTACGGCGGGGTTTCCGAGGGTAGTGGTCTTTAATCTTTCGGAGAGGGATTTGATGACGGCTTCTGTCAAATTCTCTGGCACGATTACCCTACGGATGGCGGTACATTTCTGTCCTGCTTTCACGGTGATCTCTCGCGATACTTCCTTAATGAATAGTTTAAACTCTTCCGTGTCGGGACTACAATCCAAACCCAAGACAGAGCAATTCAAGGAGTCAGCCTCCATGTTAAATCGCACCGAATTTTCAATCATCGCCTTGCCGGTTTTGAGCATTTTCCCAGTAGATGCACTGCCCGTGAAGGTTACCACATCTTGTTCCGTTACATGGTCTAATATATCGCCTGCGCTGCCACAGATTAACTGAAGACTTCCCGCTGGCAAGATACCCGATTTGATGATTTCCTCCACCACTAATTCCGTCAGGTAACAGGTTACGGTGGCGGGCTTCACGATGGCTGGCATCCCCGCCAGAAGGTTCACCGCAATCTTCTCCAACATGCCCCATACCGGAAAGTTGAAGGCATTAATATGTACCGCCACGCCCTCCATCGGAACGCAGATATGATGCCCTATAAAAGTCCCATTCTTCGAGATCCGCTCTGCCTTGCCATCCACATAAAATGTCTCATTCGGCAACTCCCTTCTGCCCTTACTCGCATAGACGAACAGGTTGCCGATACCGCCATCAATATCTATCCAAGAATCTGCCTTGGTCGCTCCGGTGGAAGCCGAAAGAGCGTAAAACAAGGGCTTCTTTTCGGTCAGGTATAATGCCAAAGCCTTCAACATCAACGCTCGGTCGTGGAAGGTCATCTTCCGCAACACAGGGCTGCCGGTCATTCTTGCATAGTTCAGCATCGCTTTAAAATCCAATCCCTTCGAGGTCGCCACCCCAATCTGTTCTCCCGTAACCGCGTGAATCAACGCCGTTCCCGTACCTTCCCCTTCCTGCCAAATTCCTTGGGCATAGTTTTTCAGTTTATTCATAATTATTAAATTTTATTAAGCCGCGAAAATACGAAAACGATGGATGATACCATTCCGCGCCACCGCCATCCCGATTTCCCTCCCAACCACTCCTATTATATAGGTATCTTTTCGGGGAATGGAATAAACTTGAAAATTTATCAAAACCCACTCGTCGGGATTGGGAAAAATCAGATGAGATGCAAAAATCTGCTCGTCGGCATCGGTCTAAACGAAATGGTATGCACATTTCCGGAATTCCCCAAAAGGCAAAATCAGATGGTTTACTACGTTCGGGAGTTAGGGATCGCAATATATCATATGATATGCACTTTCATTATGCTCGGGATTGCAATATATCATGTGATATGCACTTTCATTATGCTCGGGATTGCAATATATCATATGATATGCACTTTTATTATGCTCGGGATCGCAATATATCATATGATATATTGCGATGGCGAACTCCCGATTGCTATATATCATGTGATATATACCGAAGGCGAGCAGAATGAAACGCAAACCACTTCGATTTTACCCTAAATTCTTGCCGGATTTCGGAAAAGTGGCGTTATTTGGAATTCTGACCTGTTTTTGGATGATTTAAAGGAGATGAATTTCCCCCGAAATTCTTGCCGATTTTAAGGAAATCGTAGGTTTTGATGAAAACGGGAGGAAATCATCCTAAAAAAATATTCGGGATAAAAGCCGCGGGGAATGAAAGATTTAGTAAAGAATAAAATTTTCGATAGTATCATTACCCATAATAATCGTACATTTGCGGCTTGATAAGAAAACGGTTATGGTGATGAATAAAATTATTTTAATACTGCTGATGCCCTTGCTCATAGTACTCGCATCTTGCGAACATAGCAAGAAACCGAAAGACGAAACATTAGATACCGACATGGTCTCGAACCCCGCCACTGCGGCATCGAAGGACTCGGTTAAGAATATTCCTATCTTCAAATTTGCCGAAGAATCTTTCGACTTTGGTAGGATAAAAGAGGGACAGAAGGTGCATCATACCTTCAAATTTAAAAACGTCGGGACGACGGATTTGGTCATCAGCAATGCACATGCAAGCTGCGGCTGTACCATCCCTACGTATTCCTCAAAGCCTGTCGCCCCTAACGAAGACGGCATCATCGAAGTTACGTTCAACAGTACCGGCAAGTCAGGCTCGAACCATAAAACCGTTACCGTTATTGCGAACACCATCCCGAATTCGCATACACTTACCATAACCGGAGATGTAAAGGCAGAGGGGACGAATTAATAGGAGAAAATCAGGGAAGAATTAACAAGGAATAAACAATAAATAATATATATTAATATGCAACTAAGTACAATTTTATTACAAGGCACCCCAGGCGGTGGCAGCGGGATGTCCACCTTAATCATGATTGCGATGATGGGTATCGTATTCTATTTCTTTATGATACGTCCTCAAATGAAGAAGGCAAAGACGGAAAAAGAATTTAAGGAAACCATCAAGAAGGGCGATAAAGTGATTACCATAGGCGGTATTCACGGAAAGATTCTTGATATTGACGATGAAAATGGCACCTATATCATCGAGGTTGAAGGACAAAACAGATTGAAGATAGAGAAAACTTCTATAGCTGTGGATGCGACGAAATCGCTGAACCCGAAAATCGCTGCAGCTCCTGCCGGCAAGGGAAAATAAAAGAGTGGAATCACTCCATGCAATACGGACTTGAAATCAAGCTTATTCTCCTTCCTCCGAGGCTACACCATTACCAATGAGCCGAAGCTACGAACCAAGTTATATGCCTTCGGAACCTGTGTGTTTATCGCCAGCGGTTTCTGGATTTTGCTGGTGCTGGAGAACAATTTTGATTATAAGATTCGGTTGAATATAGACTATATGAACTTGCCTACCGATAAGACGTTAACTAATAACTTGCCGAAACAATTTAGCATCGGTATCAATGCAAAGGGATATGACTTGGTGAAGTATTATTTCAAAAACAATAAGCTTCCTATCACTGTGGATTTGTCGAAAAGTAATCTCAAGGTATCTCCTAAACAAGAAAAGGAATTCGACATCGCGACGTCGAATTTTATGCCGGAAATAAAGAAATATATGGGCGATGAGATAGACATTAATTCCATCACTCCGGATACTATCAAGCTCTACTTTAGCGATCTCTTGTCTAAGAAAGTCCCTATCAAATTAAACGTGGAAATTCGTTGTCGCAAGCAATACGAACGAAAAGGAAAAGCAACGATTTCTCCTGATAGCATCACGGTTTCAGGCTCTCGCGAGGAATTGGATTCGTTGACCTATATCAATACCGTGCATGAGGAGTTCAAGGAAGCAGACAGGACTATCTCGGAGATGATGAACATCGAGAAGAAGACAACGGGGATTACGTTTTATTCGACAGACAAAGTATTCGTAACAATACCCATCGAGAAATTCACCGAAAAGACCATAGAGATACCTATCAAGATTACGAATCTGAAACCAAAGTATAACATCAAGATACTACCCGCCAAGGCAACGATAACCTGCATGGTATCTATTGAGGACTACAACAGGGCAACTGCAAATTTGTTTAAGGCAGAAGCAGACTTCAAAGACTTTACACCTGAAAACAATACGAAGGTGAAGGTCGCCTTATCCGCCTTTCCTGATTATGTCAAAACTATTCTGATAACGCCGCCTTATGTGGATTATATCATGATAAAATAAAGGATACAGATATGTTGATAATAGGAGTTACAGGGGGTATTGGCAGCGGCAAGTCCGTCGTTTGTAAAATTTTTGAACGCTTAGGCATTGCTGTTTACAATGCCGATACCGAAGCCAAGAATTTAATGAACACCGATACCGCTTTAATCAAAGAAATAAAGAAACAATTCGGAGCCAATATGTATAGTGCCAAAGAAGGCTTGAATCGTAAGAAAATGGCAGAAGTAGTTTTTAAAAATAAAGAGCAATTAGAGAAACTGAACAACCTCGTTCATCCCTTCGTAAAGAAACATTTTCAGAAGTGGAAGAAAGAGAATATGAACTCCAAATACTTGGTAAAAGAAGCAGCCATACTTTTTGAAAGTGGAGCAGATGAAGACTGTGATCGGATTGTAACTGTGGTAGCACCGAACGATTTACGGATTAAAAGAGTCATGGAACGCGATGAGGTAACCAAAGAACGAGTGGAGGCAATCATGAAGAACCAAATGTCGAGCACTGAAAAGATAAAGCGTTCCGACTTTGTAGTGACCAACGACAATCAATACCTCGTCATACCGCAGGTTTTGGAATTGCATGAAAGCTTTTTAAAGCAGTACAAAGATTATAGATAATAGCTTTGGATCTTTCTCAACTTTCTATTTTCGATACGGCTAATCCTTTGCAATATAACCTTCTGACGGTAACGCCTTCTGGGATTTATTGTGCTGCCGGCGAGTTTTATCTTGATCCGAAGAAGCCCGTAGCCCATGCTGTTGTTTCCCATGCTCACTCGGATCATGCTGTTAAGAATAATAAGAACATCTATTGTACGGCTCCTACCAAAGATTTGATGAATATCCGAAATCCTAATAAGAAATCTACAGAGGTGTTTCATGTAAAGGAATACGGTTCTCCATTTTATATTAACGATGTTCGTATTACGCTATATCCGGCAGGGCACATGCTCGGAAGTGCAATGGTTTTGATGGAGTACGATGGTATTAAATACCTATACACCGGTGATTTTAAACTCCAGCCTGATGCATCTTGTGAACCCATCGAAATTGTTAGTGCCGATGTGCTGATGACTGAAACTACTTTTGCCAATCCTCGACATATCCATCCCGATGCTGACCTCGAAATACAGAAATTGAATAATCTTGATGCCAGAAATATCCTTATTGGTACTTATGCTATTGGCAAAGCGCAGCGAATCACGCATCTTGCACTAAAGAACTGTCCCGACAAGATTGTAATGATCCATACATCTATCATTCCTTTCCATCATCTTTACAAAGCCCATAATTACGACCTTGGAAATTGGCTTCCATACAGCCGAAACCTCTTTAAACTCTCTGATAATTGTATCTACATTGTCCCGCCGTATATTTATCATCGCTATAAGGATAATTCCAAGTTCCATTCTACATTTGCGACGGGCTGGGATTGGTTTTACAAGAGCGCATCGGTACGTTTACACATCAGCGACCATGCCGATTGGCAGGATTTGCAGGTACTTGTCGAGAAAGTCAGTCCGAAGAAGATATTAACTGTGCATGGCGATGGCAGACATCTCCAATATCATTATTCTATGCAGGGAATTGATGTCGGGATTCTCAATTAAATTCATACAATGAAGCTATTTTCTCAACAACAGATCAAAGAGTGGGATGCTTACACGATAATCCATGAACCTATCGAATCTTTTCGCCTCATGGAGCGGGCTGCCAAGGCGTGTACTGAAGAAATTATTAAGATAATCGAGGATAGGCATTTCAGAAGTAGTATTGCTGATGACCATACTATCAAAATCTTTTGCGGAACGGGGAATAATGGTGGCGATGGCTTGGTGATAGCTCGAGAATTGAGCAGGCGGAACTTCAAAGTCGAAACTTATATTGTGAGATACAGTGAGCATTGCTCCGACGATTTCCTTTTTTTTCATTCTAAGATGGTGGAGGTGAAGAAAAATAGAATCGTTGATATTAATTCCGAGAATGACATCCCCGAAATTCATCCTGACGACCTTATTATTGATGCTATTTTTGGCTCGGGGCTGAACAAACCTGTCGAAGGGCTGGCTGCCGAGGTCATTAATAGAATTAACAATGGCAATGCCCGTGTGATAGCGGTGGATATGCCCTCCGGCTTGCATGGCGATGGTACTTCCATTACCAGAAACAGTCCGATTATTAAAGCAAATAGTACGCTCACGTTCCAAGTGCCGAGGATTGCTTTTATGATGCCTGAAAATGCTGAATATATCGGGAATTGGGAGGTGATAAACATCCATCTTTCGGAGGAATTTCTCCAAAATACATCCACAATGTTCCATTACCTTACCGAAGACAGCATCAAACCGATGATTCATCGGCGAAGCCCTTTCTCTCATAAGGGAAATTATGGTCATGCGCTACTTATTGCCGGCAGCTATGGTAAGATAGGTGCCGCAGTTCTCGCTTCTATGGCGGCTTTGCGAGTCGGTGCGGGATTATTGACTACTAACATTCCGAAATGCGGATACGACATTCTGCAAACAAGTATTCCGGAGGCGATGGTGGTGTGCGATGCTGAATTAAACATGATTTCTACTCCCATTAAGCCCGATAATTATACCGCAATCGGCATCGGACCGGGCATCGGCATGCATTCATCTACCCAAAACTTCCTCAAAGTGCTCATTCAGCAAACCACGCTCCCCTTAATCCTCGATGCCGATGCGATAAATATCCTTGCGGAGAACAAAACGTGGCTCGCTTTCCTCCCGAAGGGATGTGTTTTTACGCCACATCCGAAGGAATTCGAGCGATTGGTGGGGAAATCGTCCGATAATTTCAATCGGATGGAAATGCAGCGAGCGTTCTCTATCAAAAACCAATGTTATGTCATTCTGAAGGGGGCGCATACTTGTATTTCTTTCCCTGATGGGCAATTATTTTTCAATTCTACGGGCAATCCCGGGATGGCGACGGCGGGTAGTGGCGATGTGCTGACCGGAATGCTGACAGGCTTGATGGCACAGGGTTATACCGCTGCCGCGACTTGTATGATCGGGGTCTTTTTGCATGGGCTTGCAGGCGATATTGCTAAAGAAAAACTCGGAGAAGAATTCATGATTGCCAGAGATATTATTGAAGGCATCAGTAACGGATTTTCCCTCCTCCGATAGCATAATTGAGGCTAAAATTAGCGTACATTTCATGACAAAAACACGTGTTTATGTCATGAAATGTACGCTAATTCCGAGTCAATGTACGCTAATTCTAACGGCATGTACGCTAATTCCGAGTCAATGTACGCGAATTGTAACGGCATGTACGCGATTGGCGAACGCGAGGTCGCTTTTATCCAATAAAAAAACTTTGGAATCGTTTTTGTATAGTCTTAATTTGATGAAAAAAACAAGTTCTATAACCGCCCTGCTGTGTATCGCCTTTGTACTGTTTTCTTTCGGGAATAACAGAGCAAAAGAAGGCGATGAAATACCTTGGACTGCCCATCAATTATCGTGGGATGACTTCCAGGGAACGCCTAACAACGCCAGTAACTACGGGGCTGTTACGAGTTCGGGCATGTCGTACAACTATCACTACCAAGGAGCCGCGATTACCATCGAAGTAAAGGCGATATTTTATAGAAAACAGTCGTGGGTGAAGCCCATCGGTCGCGATGAATCAGGATTGAAACACGAACAAGGGCATTTCGATCTTGCAGAGTTGTATGCCCGTAAATTAAGGAAGGCTTTGCGCGATGCATCGTTTAATAAAAGGAACGTAAAAGCGAAATTAAACGACCTTTATAAGAGTAATTCCAAGGCGTGGGAGAAGGAAGAGAACCGGTACGACAAAGAAACGAATCATCATATCAATACCGCCAACCAACAGCTCTGGAATGCCCACATAGCAACAGAATTGAGCAAGTATGCCGCCTACACTGACACGCATATCGCAGCTACCATTCAGTGATGTTTGCATCCTCGAAACGCGATAACGCTTTTCTTTCTTAGTTTTGCAACATGAACGAACAAATCAGATTAACGCAATACAGCAAAGGCTCGGGCTGTGGCTGCAAAATACCGGCTTCGCAGTTAGATATCATTTTGCAGGACGGCGAGAACAGAAACGCCTTCAAAGAATTGTTGGTAGGGAATCATTCTCGCGATGATGCTGCCGTTTTCGACATGGGTAATGGCTCGGCACTCATCGCGACGACCGACTTTTTCACGCCTATCGTGGATGATGCTTTTGATTTTGGGAGAATAGCCGCTGTTAATGCCATCAACGACGTTTATGCGATGGGTGGCAAGCCGATTTTAGCCATCGCCATCCTTGGTTGGAACATGGATAAACTAACCCCCGAACTGGCGCACCAAGTATTGCAAGGCAGTCGCGCTATCTGCGAAGAAGCAGGCATTCCATTGGCAGGCGGGCACAGTATTTCCACCACGGAACCCATATTCGGCTTGGCGGTGAATGGCATCATCGAAACCGCTCACTTAAAGAAGAACAACACCGCCCATATCGGTAATCAATTGTACCTTACCAAGCCCCTGGGAATCGGCATTATTACTGCTGCACTCAAGCGTGGCATCGTTCGGGATGAAGATTATAAAACAGCTCTCGATTTAATGTGCCAATTGAACAAGGTCGGTGTCGAATTAAGCAAGATGCAGGGAGTGTCTGCCATGACAGATGTTACGGGATTCGGATTACTCGGTCATCTTATCGAGATGGCTGATGGGAGTGACCTTTCGGCAGCATTGAATTACCAGGATATTCCCTTGATTAACGGTATTGAATACTACACCAACCAGTTTTGTTTCCCCGATAATGTCTATCGCAATTGGAACAGTTATGAAAAGAAAGTAAGTGGCATTGAAGGCATGTCTTTTATCACGCTTTGCGACCCGCAAACCTCTGGTGGCTTGCTGGTTTCTGTGAATCCCGATACGGTTAATCAATTCCAAGAAGTGATGCACGATTTCGGCTTGTCCTCTATCACGAATAAGCCTATTGGACAGTTCATCGCGAGGGATGAATTTGCTATTTATATAAACAATTAAGAAGCCTTTATTAATCTACTTCTTCATCAAAGTTTTTAACTCCTCGATGTGTTTAAGTAGCTCTTGTTCCAAGTCTTTCGCACCGATTGCATGGGCTAATGCAAGTCCTTTTTGCGCATACTCCATCGCCTCTTGGTACTTATTAAAACTCTTATAAATAAGCCCTATACTGTTGTAAGAATAGGCAATGCCATACTTGTCGCCAAGGTCTTCTTTCATCTTGATTGAAAGCAAGCAATTATCCAATGCTTTCTGGCAATTGCCTTGTGCACAATACACATCGCCAATGTTATTATAAGAATAAGAAATACCCCGTTTATCTCCTATCTCTTCTTTCTTTTGCAGGGATAAATTAAGGCTCTCTAATGCTTCAGGATACTTTCCTTGTTTATGATAAATCATGCCAACATTATTAAGAGTTTGAGCAATACCTGATACATTATTTATTTCTTCTTCTATCTTCAGCGATGTAAAGAAATTAGATAGCGCACTATCATATTTCTTTTCATTCATATACACCACCCCTATGTTTCCATAGTCTGCTGCGATTCCTTTGTCATCCTTCAACAATAGTGAGAACTTCAACGCCATTGTATAATATTTTATAGCCTTGGAATAAGAGCCTTGAAGGTCATAAATAATACCCATACTGGTATAGGACATAGAGCAACCTTTCATATCATTTATTCTTAAATGAACCTTTAAAGACTTTTTATGATATTTCAATGCCTTGTCATACTTACCTAATTCAGTAAATACAACAGCCGTATAATAATAGGCATCCGCCATGCCCTTTTTAGAATGAATCTTTTCAGAGAATTTTAATGCTTTATTAGCATACAAAAGGGCAGAATCAGTATTAATATTCGCGTATTCATAACTCATTGCATTTAGAATTTCAACCTTCATACTATCTAATGAGAAATTCACTTTATTAGCCGGTTCTTTTTTTAATTCATCGTATTTCTTTAACATGACTCGGAAGGTATCAATATTACTTTTGTTTTGCCCAATACTATTGATGGTAATTAGCATCAGAAGAAAGATGCAAATAATCTTCGCCAGGAAATGGAGGTATGTTTTCATCTGGCAAAGAAAGGAAAATTCCGGATAAAAACACTGAAAATGGGGGTTTCGTGGCTCCGAATTCCGATTTCTACTTCTTATATAATGGTGTTTACAACGTAAAATAGGGTTTAAAAACAGAGAAAACTACTAAAGTGATGGGGAAGTACTACAATGTCACAGGGAAGTACTACAATGTCACAGGGAAGTATTACAATGTCACAGGGAAGTACTACAATGTCACAGGGAAGTATTACAATGTCACAGGGAAGTACTACAATGTGACAGGGAAGTACTACAATGTGACAGGGAAGTATTACAATGTTACAGGGAAGTATTACAATGTTACAGGGAAGTATTACAATGTCACAGGGAAGTATTACAATGTCACAGGGAAGTATTACAATGTCACAGGGAAGTATTACAATATATTATCTAATTCCTGAACCAACCCCAGATGTTTTGTCGAGGGTAAAATAAGAGGGGATTCTGAAGGATAAAAGAAGAGGATTAATCAACCAATTTACCGTCCTTCATCACCAGCTTTCGATCAGCCATATTCGCCAACTCCTCATTGTGCGTTACGATGACAAAGGTCTGGTTGAATTCCTTCCGCAATTGGAAGAATAAATTGTGGAGTTCGGTCGCGGAATGAGAGTCCAGATTGCCCGAAGGTTCATCCGCCATAATCACGGTAGGGCTATTAATTAAGGCGCGGGCAGCAGCGACGCGTTGCTGTTCACCACCAGATAATTCTTTTGGTTTATGATTTAACCTATCTTTCAAACCGAGGAAATCGAGAAGTTCGGCAGCACGTTTTTCAGCATCTTTTTTGCTGGCATGAGCGATGAAAGCAGGGATGCACACATTCTCCAACGCCGTGAATTCAGGGAGCAAATGATGAAACTGAAAGATGAAACCAATGTTTTTATTGCGGAACGCAGCGAGTTGTTTACTATTCAATTCACCTATTTTAATATCATTGATTTCGACCACGCCTTTGTCTGCCTTATCCAGCGTTCCGAGGATGTGCAGTAACGTACTTTTGCCAGCACCCGAAGGACCAACGATAGAAACGATCTCTCCCGTTTCGATCACCACATCAATGCCTTGAAGCACCTTCAGGTCGTTGTATGCTTTGAATATCTGCTGCGCTTTGATCATCTTTTAATGGCTACTGATTACACTGTTTGATTGCATTTAATTGGGGTAATTCGCAACTTATTATTAATCGCAATTCTTAACATAAGCGTTGATGGCTTCCTCCAAACCCATGTCGGCAGCCTTCTTTAAATCAGCACAGCTTTCAGCTTTCTTACTCATCGCAATCTTCACCAAACCCCGCTTGGAATAAGCCTCCGCGTACTCTGGATTTAACTTGATTGCACGGTCGAAATCTTCAACAGCTTCATCATTTTTGTTGATAGACATAAAGGAAACACCCCTGTTGAAATACCCCTGCGGAAAGGCATCCTTGTCCTTCTTCAAATCCAATGACTTAGAGAAATCAATGACCGCAGATTCATACTGCTTCTGTTTATTCCTCACCAAACCACGGAAGAAATACGCATCCGAGAAGTCAGATTTAAGGCTGATTGCTTTATTAAGATTAGTAAGAGCATCATCGAATTTAGATGACTTGAAGCAGGAGTAACCAAGGTTGCAATACGCATCGGCATAATCAACTTTTAATTGAATAGTCTTCGACAAATCGAGGATGGCGTTGTTGTATTTATCCAACTTATTATACGTCAAACCGCGGTTGAAATAAGCATCTGTATAATTCAAATCTAAAGTTATTGCCTTCGTAAAGTCCTGAATAGCAGGCTCAAAATTATCTAAGCGATAATTACACAAACCTCGATTATATAAGGCTTCTTTGTAATTGGGATTCGTGGTAATCGTCTTCCCGAAATCAGCAATCGCAGCCTCGAACTTATCCATCTTATAATAACAAAGACCACGATTAAAGTAAGCATCTGCCTTATCGCCTCCAATAGTAATTGTCTTACTGAAATCGAGCACAGAATAATCGTACTTGCCTATCTGGTAATACGCCAAACCCCGCTTGTAATAGGCATCTATGTAGTTCGGATTGATTTGGATGGCACGGGTATAATCAGAAACAGAGGACTCGTATTTATTCATCTTATCATAGACTAAACCACGATAATAGATCACCTCCGCAAAGTTCGGATTGTATTCAATAGCCTTATTATAATCAGAAATCGAGGCATCATACTTTGCCAATTGATAATACGAAAGCCCACGCGTACAGAAGGCAAGGTAAGCATCAGGCTTCTGCTGGATAATCTTACTGCAAAGCGATATTGCGCCTACATAATTTCCGTTCTTGTATTCCGTAGAAGCCTGTGTCATCAATGCTTCCGGCGATTGCGCCATCGTTAGTAATACTCCTGTCATCAGGCAGCTTAGTAATGCTATTATCTTCTTCATTCGTTATTTATTTGTGGCGGCAAAAGTAGAAAAATAGAATAATAAATATGAACATTATCTCCAGCATCTGATTGTCCGAATTTTCTATTTCTTTGCATCCCGAAAAGTATGGCATTAGACAAAGAAGAAAAGAACCGCATATTCCTTAGCATCTACCTGCCGGGAATCTTCATTTTAATACTGTGGCTAATCCACATCTATCAATTCTTTACCGGTAGTTTAGGCTCCCTCGGCTTAGTCCCTCGCAAAGCTTCCGGCATGATCGGCATCCTTACTGCCCCGCTGATTCATGCTGACTTTTCTCACCTAATCTCTAATACCATTCCACTGTTTATATGTTGTTTGCTGATGGTCTATTTCTACCGAAGCCTTGCATATAAAACGTTCTTTATCATCTATCTTGGCGGAGGAATATTAGTATGGATATTTGCCCGGCAGAATGTTCACATCGGTGCAAGTGGGGTTGTTTACGGGCTGTTCGGTTTCCTGTTTTTAAGTGGAATTATCAGAAGGAATATCCCGTTATTAGCCATCACCTTTCTAGTAACTTTTCTTTATGGAAGCATTGTCTGGGGCATCATGCCAATGGATTTGAGAGTATCATGGGAGTCCCATTTATTCGGTTTATTGATGGGTTTTTTCTGTGCCTTAATCTTCCGCAACCAAGGACCGCCACCTCCGATAGATCCCTTTGAAGACGAGGATGAGGATGATAATCTTTTACCGCCAAACAATCCCGAGGAACCAAGAGTAATTTATATGTATCGCGAAAACGATCCTACCATCAACTAAATATCATTCATCAGATTAATGGTATGGCATGCCACTACACCCGCAGTTTCAGTGCGCAATCGTGATGCCCCAAGGCTGATGGATTGATAGCCCGATTTCGCGGCATTCACAAGCTCTTCGGGAGCGAAATCGCCTTCCGGTCCTATCAAGACAATCGCCTTCGCACCTTTACTATATTTTATCCCTAAATGCGTCGCCGCATCCTCCTCGCAATTGGCAATAAACCGCTCTGCCGTAGTCGGTATTTTAATAAAATCTTTAAACGGAATCAGAGGATTAAGTACCGGCAGCGTAGCCTTGACAGATTGCTTAATCGCAGCAACCATCACCTTCTCGAGTCTATCCATTCGCACTACTTTCCGTTCGGAGTGGGTGCATATAATGGGTGTTATTTCATCAATCCCTATCTCCACTGCCTTCTCAACGAACCATTCCATTCGATCCATATTTTTGGTAGGAGCAATGGCGATATGAAGCGCAAATCCCCGTTCCTTTTCTCGGGTTGTTTCGATGATTTTTACGCCACATCCCTTCGAGTTATCATCCATAATTAATGCCGTATAAAAGTTCCCTTTCCCATCTGTCAGCATAATTTTATCATCCATCCGTTGGCGCAAAACCTTGATGATGTGCATAGATTCTTCCTTGTTCAAGACATAGTCTTTGGCGGCAATATCGGGGGCGAAAACGAGGTGCATAATTGTTATTCTTAGGGATGCAAAAGTATTAAAAAGTGGGGCAAGCGGTTTTTGATTAATTCAGGATGCGATGCTGGAGTCGCTACGCGATGGAGGTTTTATCCCATATAATTTTTTTGGATGATTTCCTCCCGTTTTCATCAAAACCTACGATTTCCTCAAAATCGGCAAGAATTTAGGGGAAAATCCATCTATTTCAAATCATCCGAAAACTTGCCGAAATTCCAAATAACGCCACTTTTGCGAAAATCGGCAAGAATTTCCATCAAAATCGAGTGCTTTGCATGTTCAGGAAGTTCTGTTTCGGTCTAAACAACGTTGTTTAGACCGAAGCCGACTTCTGTTTCGTAGTAAACCATGTTGTTTAGACCGAAGCCGACTTCTGTTTCGCAGTAAACCACATGGTTTAGACCGAAGCCGACTTCTGTTTCGCAGTAAACCACATGCTTTAGACCGAAGCAGACTTCTGTTTCGTAGTAAAGCACATGGTTTAGGTCGAAACAGAAGTCGGTTACGCTATAAATCACTTATTTCACATTCCTCCCCAAAACGGTGCCTATATAATAGGAGTGGTTGGGAGGGAATATTAGATGCCTCCTTTGCCAAATATTGTGGGAGGTACCGCCTCGCGCTGCGGGAGGCGAGCTTAATTACCGATAATGACCAATTTGCCTTTATCTACCGTGCCTTCTGCGGTGATTAATTGCCAGAAGTAAATGCCACTTGATAGATGCAACGTAATGGCTTCGGTATCCCTGTTCGGATTCAGAGTATAACCAACAATTTCCCTGCCCGAGAGATCGGTAATCATCAGGCGGGTAGCGAGAGAATGGTTGGTGTTAGTAATAGTGAACGAACCGTTGTTGGGATTCGGGTAAAGGGCGGTAGGGGAGGGCTGAAATGGGTTCATAACATCCGTCGCGAGGTAAGACAATTTGCCCACCACTCCGTCATAGTTGCCAATGTCGGAGACCTCCTGACTGCCATACGTAATCGTACTGCTGCTGAAGGTGGAGGTATGGTAAATATTGTTGTTTCCATCAGTAGTGATGGAGTAGCCGTAATCGAAATTGCTGCCTCCGAGGTTCGTTGCCCAGACGGCAGTGCCAGCGGAATCGTATTTGGCAATGAAGGCATTCGTGAAGCCATTATTCGCAATCGTATGCGTGCCAAAGGTGAGATGCCCACTGCCATACGCACCGCTTAAATAGACATAACACCAGTTGTCCGTGCAGATTGCCATGGGATTGTCGCTGGCGGTATCGCCGACACATCGTGCCCACACGAAGTTGCCTGCATTGGTATATTTGGCAAGGTAAATATCGTAGTTTCCGTGGTTCGTGAGCGTGGTATTCCCAACCGATAACGTAGGACTTAAGAAGTCCCCGCTGATGTACGCATTGCCGGCAGGGTCTGTGGTAACACACTGCCCCCAGTCGTAGTCAGTTCCTGCAATTTGTTTCGCCCACTGAATGGTTCCTGTGGAAGAGTATTTGGCTATGAAGGCATCTGCTCCGCCATTGTTTAAGAGGTAGATATTATTCCCGAAATCCGTGCTGTCGCTTTGGTAAGTACCAGCAAGAAAGAGGTTATTCGCATCGTCGCAATGCATTCCGTAGATGGTTCCGCAACTATTCGGGCAGGTGCTCCAGAGGTTATTCCCCGAACCATCGAACTTCGCCACGAACCAACTGATGTATTGTCCGCAGCTATACCAATTCGTGAAGGTGGCAGTCCCAAGCGTGATGATAGGACTCTCATAATACCCGCTCACATAAATATTCCCAACGTGATCTGCCGTGATGCAGTAACCATATTCATTCCACTGCCCGCCGGCACTCTTAGCCCACTGCACCGTTCCTGCGGAATCTAACTTTACGAGGAAGAAGTCGTTCTCGCCCTGGTTATTCAGCGTGAATGTCCCGAAGGTGATGGTAGCACTGGTAAAATATCCTGTGATATAGATATTGCCGTAACTATCCGTCGTGATACCATGGGCAATATCGGCTCCTGCATTCCCGAACCCTTTTGCCCAGATAGCGTCGCCAAGGGTATTGTACTTCGCGATGAATATATCGGAGCTGCCATGATTAATAATCGTCGAATTGCCGAAGTGAATACTGTCGCTTCCATAAAACCCCGTGATGTAGGAGTTGCCCCAGCTATCGGCAGCGATGCAAAGGCTTTGGTCGCCATTGCCTCCCCCGAAGCCATGTGCCCATTGCCACGTTTGATTCTGCGCATTCGCGATGCCAGCCATCATTACTAATTGAATTACGAACCCTATTATTGTCTTCATACTACTTTTTATTATGTTATTAATGCCGCGAAAATAGGAAATGGCAGGGGAATGGAAAGAGGTTTGGTATTAACTGTACTACTTTTACCCGAAGCTGCAAGGTCAGCTTCGGCGGTACCTGTTCGCAGGAAAACTTCTTCAAAATGGTTCGCGATGGGGTATAAAATTCCGAAAAATAGAGTTCCGTCTGGGCTGGCGATAACTATTTCCACGCCAGCCATAACTATTTCCACGCCAGCTATAACTATTTCCACGCCAGCCATAACTATTTCCACGGCAGCCACAACTATTTCCACGCCAGCCATAACTATTTCCACGGCAGCCATAACTATTTCCAAGCCAGCGATAACTCTTTCTGGGATGGAGGGAGTTACAAACACTGCGATTTCAAGTAGAATACAGTAAAATTAATATATATTAATCCAATTAAAATTAAAAAAAATGAATGAAATTACAAGGTGCTGATGGATGATCGGGGGACACCCTATTTTGCATCGAGCGGAAGTGTCGAATGTTTTAGTAGGTTTGCCAAATCCAAATAAATATGGAATCTTTTAAACAATTTTAATAATAAATAACATGAAACAAATCTTAACAACAGTAACTCTTGTTCTGGCATTCTTGATGGTAATGAATGCTGCTGGTCAAAACGTGAATATTCCTGACCCTGCTTTTAAAGCTTATTTGGTAGGAAGATTGGACATTAACACGAATGGTGATGGAGAAATTCAGGTGTCGGAGGCAGAAGCATTTATCGGAACAGAGATAAATGGAATTAATGTCTCGAATTTGGGCATTCACGACTTAACCGGTATAGAGGCTTTTATAAATTTATTAAACCTGGATTGTAGTACCAATGTACTATATGATTTAGATTTGAGCCACAATACTGCACTTATTCGTCTGGGGTGCTATGAAAATCGTCTAAGCAGCTTAAACTTTAGCAACAATACCTCTCTTACTCATATTAATGCCTTCAATAATAACCTAACCAGCATAGATATAAGTCATAATCCAGTTTTAGATTCCTTAGAAATTTCTGAGAATAACTTGACTACTTTAGATGTGAGTAATAACACCCAACTTTTTATGCTTGATTGCGATCAAAATCACCTGACCAGCTTAGATGTCAGCCATAATCTGAATCTGTCCAACCTTAGCTGTACCTATAATTATCTCACACATATAGATGTAAGTAATAACCCAACACTTACATATTTTACCTGTTTCAATAATTTATTAACCGATATAGATTTAAGCCACAACCCTGCGCTTACTTATTTCATTTGTTGGAATAATTATATATCCAGTATAGATGCAAGCCACAACTCTGCACTTACTTTTTTCGATTGTTTCAATAATAGTGTTATTTATTTGAATATAGCCAATGGAAATAATGCCGCCTTAAATTCCACCTTTTATGCCAATGGTAACCCCTACCTGACCTGCATACAAGTGGACAACGTAGCCTGGGCAACTGCCCATTGGCTGGCTTCAGTTAATATAGATAATGCAGCATCTTTCAGCCTGTTTTGTCCCACTCCAGATATAGTCTATTTTCAGGATTCTATTTTCAAAGCTGCATTGGTGAGCGATACTACTATTAATACAAACCATAACAATGAAATAGAAGTCTATGAAGCTGCTGCATATCATGGGGCAATTAATGTTTCTTTACTCGGAATACAGGATATGATAGGCATTGAAGCATTTACTGGAATTACAGAATTGTATTGTTATGATAATAGCTTGAATACTTTGGATGTTAGTCATAACACGGCTCTTACGGTATTGGTTTGTAATCATAATAATTTCAATAGCCTGGATGTTACCCAAAATACCAGTTTGCAAACATTGGATTGCAGTTATAATAGTATTGTACATTTAGATGTAAGCCAGAATTCAAATCTCGTAGGTTTACAATGCAATGGCAATAGTCTTGTTGGTTTAGATGTGAGTCACAATTCGGCTCTTGGCTATCTATATTGTTACTCGAACCCTTTGTTTTTTTTAGATGTGAGTCATAATACAGCCCTTAATATTTTGGGCTGTAGCGATAACTCATTAGGAGTTTTAGATGTGAGCAACAATGCGGGACTTAGTAAATTGTATTGCGATTATAACAACCTTACCGATATTGATATAAGCCATAACAGTGCGCTTATAACCTTCGATTGTACTCATAATTCAATATTCCATTTGGATGTTAGTGTAAACACTACCCTTTCTAATTTTTATTGCAGTGGTAACCCAGTATTAAATACCTTAAACATTGCCAATGGTCACAATACAGATTTCTCTGCTTTTGATGCAAGTAATAATCCTGATCTTACCTGTATCAAAGTGGATGATGTAGCTTATGCAACAACTACTTGGACAGTGGGTAATGGCAGCATAGATTCAGGGGCAAGTTTTAGTCTCAATTGTGCCTGTACTGCTATCTTAAACATTCCTGATGCCAATTTCAAAGCAGCCTTGCTTGCGAATCCTGCTATTAATACCAATGGCGACAACGAAATACAAGTCTGTGAAGCCGATGCTTTTACCGGAACAATTGATGTGAATGGTTTGAGTATTGCACAGTTAGCCGGTATTCAGAATTTTCCAAATATCACTGGTTTGTTGTGCGGAGGGAATACTATTAGCACTGTTGATTTATCTTATAACCATGCGCTTGTTTATTTGTACTGCGACCATAATAATTTCAGTAGTTTAGATGTCAGCCACAATCCTGCTCTGACTACTATTAATTGTTATAATAACATGCTAACAAGCATAGATGTCAGCAACAATCCAGCTCTGACCACGCTGAATTGCAACTACAATTCCATCACAAATTTAGACATGAGTCATAATACTTCGCTCACCAATTTGCAATGTACAAACAATGCACTTACTAACCTGACTGTGGCTAATGGAAACAACACCAACATGACTACTTTTAGTGCCATTAATAATGCTGCTCTATCTTGCATATCAGTTGATGATACTATTTGGGCAAATGCCAATTGGACGGTTTCTAATTTTAATATTGATGCATCAGCAACTTTTAGTTTGAATTGCAATTGCATTGTCGTAGTCAATATTCCCGATGCTATTTTTAAAGCCTACTTAGTTGGACGAACAGACATCAATACGAATGGAGATGGAGAAATACAAGTTTGCGAAGCCAATGCTTTTGCAGGAGACATTCAAGTTGACAGCCGTGGAATATTTGATCTTACAGGTATCGAAGCTTTTCCAAATATTGTGATGTTGGATTGCTACGATAACTTCATTTTGTCTTTGGACTTGAGCCACAACACTGCCTTAACTGATTTGAATTGTGGAAGAAACATACTAACCACTTTAGATGTTAGCCACAACACCGCTCTTCAATATTTAAGATGTTATGGTAATTCAATGACAACTTTGGATGTTACTAACAACACCGCACTTATACTTTTCAGCACTGCCAATAACAATCTGAATAGTTTAAATGTAGCCAATGGCAACAACACAAACATCACACTTTTCGATGCAACCCTTAATCCAAATCTTTCGTGTATCACGGTAGATGATATTTTTTATTCATCTGCTAATTGGACAGTTGGAAATGGAAGTATTGATGCCACTGCTTCCTTTAGTTTAAATTGTGCTGCTTGTGCACCCATAGTAAACATTCCAGATGCTAACTTTAAAGCCTATTTACTTGCAAATACAGCCATCAACACTAATGGTGATAATGAAATACAGGTATGTGAAGCAACTGCTTTCGCAGATTATATTTATGTACCAAGTTTAGGTATTACAGACCTTACTGGAATAGAAGCCTTTACTGGACTTGCTACTTTATATTGTTACAGCAATCCTATAGGAAGTTTAGATTTCAGCCATAACATTGCCCTCAACACAGTCTATTGTTCCAATAATTCATTAAACAGTTTAAACCTGATGAACTGCACGGCACTAACTTATTTAGAGTGTTCCAGCAATTCACTTACTAATATAGATTTTAGCCAAAACACAGCTCTTACTTATATTTATTGTTATGATAATATGTTAAGCAGCTTAGATGTTAGTAATAATGCGGCTCTTCAGGCATTAGTAACTTATAATAATTCATTAACAATGTTAGATGTCAGTCACAATCCACTTCTTAATAATTTTGATTGTAGCTTTAATACTCTAACTAGTTTGAATCTTGCGAATGGCAACAATACCAATTTAGAGTTTTTTAATGCCGTTAATAATCCTAACCTTTTCTGTGTACAGGTTGATGATGTTGATTATTCAACTAATTATTGGATTGATAACGTAGATGCTAATGCTCATTTTAGTTTGAATTGTAATTGCTCCGATATTGTGAACATCCCCAATGCTGCGTTCAAAACAGCTTTGCTTGCTGACACTGCAATTAATACTAATGGAGATGGAGAGATTCAATTTTGTGAGGCGGAGGCATTTCATGGTACTATGGATGTTTCTCATCTTTTCATTTCTAGTTTAACTGGCATTGAAGCATTCACCTCACTTACCGGATTAATATGTTTCAACAATTACTTGAATAGTTTTGATATTTCTCACAACATAGCCCTTACATATTTGGATTGTTCTCAAAATCAAATTAGCAACTTAGATGTGAGCAACAATACATCACTTGCGGAATTGCATTGTGCTGATGATATGTTAGATAACTTAGATGTTACCCACAACACTGCACTTATAACACTTTATTGTAACAATAATATTTATTCTAACTATAACAACTTAATTAGTTTAGATATGAGTCACAACACAGCACTCACGTATTTGGATTGCTCTGGCAATAATTCTTTAAGTAGCTTGGATGTGAGCCACTGTACAGCCCTTACGGATTTATATTGTTGGAATGATTTGCTTACCAGCATAAATGTTACAAATAACCCTGCGCTTAATACATTGTATTGTTACGACAATACCGTATTAAGCAGCTTGGATTTAAGCCATAACATCGCACTTACAGATTTGGTATGTTATGACAACAGTCTAAATAATTTAGATGTTAGCCACAATACGGCACTTCTCTATTTGCAGTGTGCATATAATAACCTGACGAGTTTAGATGTGAGTCTCAATACCTCGCTTATTGAACTTACTCCTGCCAACAATTTCATCAATAGCCTTGATGTGAGCAACAATACTGCTCTCACGGTCTTGGAATGTAATCATAATAACATAAGTAGCTTAGACGTGAGCCACAATCCTGAATTAATTTATTTCTTTTGTCCTTATAATGACCTTCACAATTTGAATGTTGCAAATGGACATAATCACAACATAACTACCGCTCACTTTTGGGCAAGCCATAACCCTAATCTTTCTTGCATACAGGTAGATGACATTGTGTATTCAACTGCTAATTGGACTGTTGTAAGTGGAGATATTGATGCTTCGGAATCTTTCAGTTTAAATTGTACTCCTTGTGCCAACCCTCCAACTCCAATTATTACATCTAATGGAAACACTACCTTTTGTGATGGTGGCAATGTAACTTTAGATGCTGGTACTTTTACTTCTTATTCCTGGAGCAATGGGGCAACGACTCAAACAATCACCGTTGCGAGCAGTGGTATTTGCGGCGTTACTGTTACCGATGCGAACACCTGCACCGGTACTGCTTCAATTACAGTTTCTATTAATCCAAATCCCACTCCTGTAATTACCTCAATTGGTTCCACTACCTTTTGTGATGGTGGCTCTGTTATGCTTGATGCAGGAACATTTATTTCTTATTCTTGGAGCAATGGAGCAACAACCCAAACAATCATTACTACAATCGGTGGCATTTATATCGTTACAGTTACTAATGCTAACACCTGCACCGGAACGGCTTCAATTGCGGTTGCTGTGAATCCAAATCCAATACCAACTATTATGGGGCTTACAAGTACATGTGCAGGAACACCCGTTTCTTTGGATGCTGGTTCATGGATTTCCTATTTGTGGAGTACTTCTGAAACTATTCAATTAATCACAACTGCGACGGGTGGTGCTATACAAGTTACCGTAACTGATGGTAATGGTTGTACTGGTGTTGCCTCGACTTATGTTACTATTAATGCTTTGCCTACACCATCCATTGCTCCTAATGGTCCTACTACTTTCTGCGATGGTGGTTCGGTTTCATTAGATGCCGGGAGTTATGCTTCCTACTTATGGAACGATGGTTCTTCTGCTGAAACTATTACTGCATTCGGTACACAGCCCTACTGTGTTACGGTTACGGATGTGAACGGATGTTCAGGAACTACCTGCTTGTCGGTTACGGTCTATTCTAACCTGACTGCAATTATTACTCCTAATGGTCCCACTGCCTTCTGTGCTGGTGGCAGCGTTGCTTTAACGGCATCGGGTGGAACGGCTTATTCTTGGAGCGACGGAGCTTCAACAGCGACAATCAATGCTTCCGCTTCCGGTACTTATTCTGTTACAGTTTCTAATGGCCAGGGATGTTCGGCATCGGCTTCTACTACCGTTACTGTTTACCAGAATCCGATTCCTACCATCATCCCGAATGGTCCTACTACATTCTGCCAGGGAGGCTCTGTATTGCTGAATGCCGGTGCCTATTCATCGTACCTTTGGAGCAATGGAGCAATCACCCAATCCATCACCGTTGTTGCATCAAATCCATATCGAGTTACGGTTACCAATGCGCATGGTTGTACTGCCGCCGCTGCTCAAATTAATATTACGGTAACGCCTACTATTACAGGCTTGGCGATTGTTGGAGCAACCACTACATGCACTGGTGGCAATTCATCTTTATCAACTAATAATACTTATTCCGCATACCTTTGGAGCAATGGTGCAACGACTCAATCCATCACTATTTCTGCTACGGGCATCTACTATGTAACCGTTTCTAATGGCGGGAATTGTTCGGCTGCGGCACACCAATCGGTTACGGTGCTTACGGCTCCTATCCCCAATATTATTTCTGCGAACCTCGCCAATATTTGTGGCGGCGGTAATGCCTCGCTTACGGCAAGCCCCGTTTTCGCGGCTTATCTTTGGAATACCAATGCTACCTCCCAAGGCATTATTATTAATACCGGAGGCTCTTATTCTGTAACCGTTACCAGCGTGAATGGCTGCACCGGTATGGCTTCGACTCTTATTCCAGGGGCTTGCAATTTCCCGACATTCCCTGTGAATGCGACCACCAATATCGCGGCAACTACGGCTATGGCTAATTGGATTCAGCCGACTTGTTACTATGGTTATACCATCCGAATCAGCAAGCACAATGCTACTATTTGGAGTACCCACACGATAAGCCCGAATACCCATTATACCTTCTCGCAACTGACGCATAATACGGCTTACGATTGGCAAATTCAAGCCAATTGCAATGCCAGCGGAACCGTTAATTCGGGCTTCAGTGCAGCGCAAACTTTTACGACTGCACCAAGAATGGAGGAGGGCGATGTTGCGAGTTTAGCGACATTCAACATTTATCCCAATCCCGCAAAGGACCATTTGACGATCGTTTTTTCATCAGATAAAGAGCAAGCCTACACCCTCCGTTTGATAGATGTGATGGGCAGGATTATGATGAATCAAAACCATACTTCCGTCGTTGGCGACAACCAAATTGAATTGAATCTGTCTGAAATTCCAAAAGGACTGTACCTTGTTTTGATGCAGAATGAGGACGGTGTGATGCAGCGGAAGGTGGTCGTGGAATAGCTCCTAAATACCATTCCCCGTTAAGATTTCATCCATCTTATTCAAAAAGGTTTTGCATTTTTCCCTTCGGGATGAATGGCAAAACCTTTTTCTTTTGGAATATTCCCTGTTTGGGGAGGAGCAAAACCAATTGGTTTTAAACAATTCCAAGCTTGGAATGGAGCAATCCAAGCTTGGGGAGGAGCAATCCAAGCTTGGGGAGGAACAATCCAAGCTTGGGGAGGAACAATCCAAGCTTGGGGAGGAACAATCCAAGCTTGGGGAGAAGCAATCCAAGCTTGGGGAGGAACAATCCAAACTTGGGGAGGAGCAATCCAAACAGGTTTTACTCCTCCCCAAACAGGAATTAGACCTCTTTACAACGAATAAATACGAAAGTTTGCTTAATTCTTCACCCGTTTGTGCTTCCATCTTTTGTGAGACCAGAGCCATATCTCCGGTTTTCGATGAATTTCCTGCTCCAATCGCTGGATGAAAAGTTCAGAGATTTCATTCTCCGCCGTCTCTTTGGGATGCTCCACCAAAAGCTCGGCTGTTATTTCATAATACCCCCGCCGGATGCGGTCAATATTAATGAAAACGATGGGGAAATCCAACTTCTTCCCAATCTTCTCGGCACCGGTAAAAACTGGCGTTTCCTGATTCAGAAAAGAAGTCCAATAAGCACTCTCCGGTGGCGGCGTTTGATCGGCAATAAAGGCAGTCGCGGTCATCGTATTCTTCAGCGCAATCATGTCTCGCAAGGTAGCATTTACTTTGATGAGCTTCGTGCCGAACATCGTCCGAGTTTTCACCATCAGGTTCTCGAAATGCTTATTCGAGAGCGGCTGGTAGATGACATAAAGCTGGTATTTGCTTTGCAAAGTGAAGGCAGACCCCGCCCATTCCCAGTTTCCGTAATGCCCCATCAGCAGGATAATGCTTTTGTTTTCGGCATATAATTTATCCAGGACGGTGGTGTCTTTAAACTTGATATGTTTTAGGGTTTGCGCCTCGGTCATGGTTAATTTCTTCAACGCCTCGAGGGTTAAGTCGCAGAGATAGGCATAGAATTTCTTGGATAATTTAATGAGATCCTCGTCGCTTTTTTCGGGGAATGACTTGCGCAAGTTTTTGTACACCACCTCCCTCCGATACCGAATAATGTAATACAAGATGAAGTACATAAAGTCTGAAATCCGATACATAATCCAAAACGGAAGAACCGATAACAAATAAATAAACGGCAGCAGCAGGTAGAAGGTGAGGGCTTGCATCGGAATCAGATTTGTTTCATCCAAAGCATCCCGAATTCGCAGGCAAACCCGATGAATAATCCGCAATATATTTGCGAAGGAGTATGCTCCTCAAGGCTTAGCCGCGCAGCCCCGATGATGCCAGCAAGTATAATGGCAGCGATGATCGGGGTCGTGCCATCAACAGCTAAAAGTTGTGAAATAAGGATTAAAGAACCCACCAATCCCCCAATGCCGATGCAATGAATACTGACCTTCCAGAACAGATTTATCATCACCGCAACGGTAACTGACAGGGTTGCCCCAAGCATGATTTTATAAAAGATAGTAGGTAATGATAACCGCCTTAAAAGATAATAAGAAAACATGTAAAAGATAGCGGTAAGGAGGAACGGAAACCTACGTTCTTGGCGAGTGGTCATGCTGTAGGTAAGGATGGTACCGCTTAGTTTGAAGACGATAACAGTTAGCATCGGGAAGACAATCGTTGCAGCAATAATTACCTTGAAAACGGCTTCTTTTAATTCTATCGGGATGATTATTTCAAAAAAAGGTTCGTAATAAAAGAGAATGAACAGACCATACAGCGGCATAAACAAAGGATGAAATATCCAAGAGATAAGTATTGCAAAAGGTCTTGGCACGAGAACAAAATTAGATTTCTTTTCTTAACCGAGCAACAGGAATACCCAATAATTCGCGGTATTTGGCAATCGTTCGGCGAGCTATTGAATATCCTTTTTCTTTAAGGATGACCATTAGCTTATCATCGTTCAATGGTTTGCTTTTATCTTCGGCAGCAATGCAATCTATCAATATTTTCTTGACCTCACGGTTGCTGACTTCCTCGCCACTTTCATTGGTCATTGATTCTGAAAAGAAGCTCTTCAGCAGGAATGTCCCGAATGGAGTCTGAATGTACTTACTGTTCGAAACTCGCGAGATGGTGGATATATCCAAGCCCGTAACATCGGATATGTCTTTCAAGATCATGGGGCGCAGTTTCATCGTGTCGCCGGTAAGGAAAAACTCTTTCTGATAATTAACGATGGCTTGCATAGTACCCAGAAGCGTAATATGGCGTTGCTTCAAAGAATCAATGAACCAACGAGCAGAATCTAACTTCTGCCTGACGAAAGCTACCGCCTCTTTATTGCCCTTTTGTGCTTTTAACTTTTTGTCTTTGGTATATTCGTTAAGCATCTCGATATAAGTCTTGCTAACCCTAAGATCAGGAGCGTTACGGGCATTTAAGGAGAGTTCGATTTCCCCTTCGTTGTTGGTTAAGATAAAGTCAGGGATAATATGTTCGGAACTTTTATTGGAAGAAGTAAATGTATTTCCAGGACGCGGATTAAGTTTCAATATCTCGTGAATGGCATCCTTTAGTTCATCCATTGTTATTCCGAAGTGGGCTGCTATTTTGTCGTAATGCTTCTTTGAAAATTCTTCCATTCTCTCTTCTATAATTCGAATCGCCAAAAGAATTGTTTTAGAAGGATGCGGTATCCTATGTAGCTGCAATAACAGGCATTCTTTCAAGTCTCTTGCACCGACACCTGGAGGATCGAAGGTTTGAATGACCTTCAATATGTCCACCATTTCGTCTATGTTTGTTTCTATGTTTTGAGAGAAGAGAAGGTCGTTGATAATAGCTTCCATAGGACGACGAAGGTATCCATCATCATCAATACTGCCAAGAACTTGTTCGGCTATCATCATTTCGCTATCATCAAAAAGAACCATTCCTAACTGTGTGGCAAGTGTATCGCTAAAGCTTATTTGCAAAGCGATAGGCATATCGCGGGTTTCATCGTCAGGACTTTTGTTATTTGCTGATAATTTATAATCAGGAGTACTATCGTCATCATCTAAATAAGTGTCCATTTCAAAATCATCCTTAGATTCTTCAAGTGCTTCAAAGTCGTCGTTGTCTTCATCCTCATCTTCTTCGTTGCTTTCATGATCGTCATCAGAATCTCTTTCATCCAATTCCTCCTCATCTTTACCTTCCTCCAATGCCGGATTCAATTCCATTTCTTCTTTTATTCTTTGCTCCAGTTCCATGGTCGGAATCTGTAACATCTTCATTAATTGTATTTGTTGCGGAGAAAGTTTTTGTTGTAACTTCTGCTGCATACTTTGCTTCATTCCTGCCATTCTATTCCTTTAAATTATTATTCTACCTATCAACTATAACCTTTAATCCTTTTACAAAAGAATCGCCTTCTTTTATTCTGCAAATATAAACTCCATAAGGGAGATTATATGTGTTCAAAGTAATCGTGTATTCATTTGGGGAGGAGGCAATTAATTCATATTGTATTTGTATTTCTCTTCCCATAACATCAAATAATTGAAGGTTAATATCATTAGTAATTTTTTCTCCGTTGGTAATTGTTATTATGGTATAGTCTTTACATGGGTTGGGGAAAACAAATGTGGCAATATCCTTATTTTTTGGTTCATGAATACCTATTTCAAAACAATGTGATTCAGATAAACCTCCTGTGCCAACACTTGTTTGTGTAGGTTCTTCGAAAGGTCCATGCAAGGGAGAGTTCGTAGGACCTTGAACAGTGAATACATTCCTTACGGTTGTTGCTGCTGATGAGGTAGTTAGATTAACTGTTCCATTGCTGCATAAAGAATTATCGAAGTATTCGGTTTTCATCAAATAGAAATCGTTACCATAAAGATGAATGGTGGTATCAGGGAAGCTGCATGTTGTTCCTGCAACCATACATCCTCCATCATGTGTTTGTTGAACGGAAATTCCACTGTTGCTGCATGAACTACCACCAAAGGTTTCAGAAAACAAGAGCGTTCCTGATGCATCTGTTTTTAATAAACATACATAACTGTTGACACCGCCATAATTTTCTGTAGTGCCACCGATAAGATAGCCTCCATTGAGTAATTCATGAACCGAACGACCATCATCAAAATTAGGTCCACCATAAGTCTTACTCCATATTACATTTCCTGTGTTATCGGTTTTTATAAGATAAATATCTCCATTACCTGCTCCGAAGCTATGCGTAGTTCCACAGATTATAAAACCACCATCGCTGGATTGGCGGGCATCATAGCCATAGTCTTCATTATTTCCTCCATAAGTTTTACTCCATAACAAGCTGCCAAGCGCATTTGTTTTCAGGAGGTAAATATGTGAAAGGTAGGGGTTAGGATTCGGACTGAAGCTGGCAGAGCTTCCTACAACGATATATCCACCATCCCAGGTTTGATGGATCGAATTACCTTCTGTGAAGAGGGTATCTCCGCCATAAGTATCCATCCAAGTCTGATTGCCGGAAGCATCCAAGCCTACAAGCAGCAAATTTGAATTATATCCATTATAACTATAAGTATTACCGGTGAAAACATACCCGCCTGAGGGAGTTTGTTTGATGCAAGTACCGTGTTCATACTTGGTGTAGCCATAAGTCTTGGTCCAAAGGGTATCTCCATTAAAATCGGTTTTGATAATATATACATCTTCCTGACCAAACCCAAAGCTGAATGTATAACCAATGATTACATATCCGCTATCTGCGGTTTGTTCTACATAATAGCCTCCGTCATCGTCATTTCCGCCGTAAGTGCGAGTCCATTGTATCTCTCCGATGCTATCTGTTTTGACAAGATATACATCGCTATAACCGGCACCGAAACTATAAGTTAATCCGACCATGATATACCCCATATCTTTTGTTTGTTTGGCATCATAACAAGTCTCCATAGACATGCCTCCATAAGTCTTTTGGAAAGCTACTTGGGCATTACCTTGCATACCAATCATAAGACTAAAAAGAAGAATCGAAATAATTGTTTTCATCGTTGTTAAAATATTTTAAGGACGCAAAGATAAGCAATAGTTGAATAGTAGAAAAGGGGATTCTCTTATGCAAGGCTGAAACCCGCGACGAGCAGCAGCATGACTGGGGGCTTTGCATGGGAGATAATATGGGGGAGAATGGTAAGGGTAGGGTTTTATTTTATGTTTAGAATCTTGTAATGATTATTTCAATCAATCTTTCCTTCTTAACTTCATTATCTTTTGTAATTCTTCTATATCAATTTTATCTTTCAATCTATCAGTAGTGAACTTTGATAATAAAAGATTCTTTAGATCAATATAAGGAATCTCGATGCCATCTATTTCAGATACTATTCTTTTATCCCAGACTTCATCAAATTTTACATTGGAAATATGGGTCAGAAAATCAATCTTAAATGGTTCTACACCATCACTAAAGACCAGAGATTCTGTGAAATCGAAAGCAGAAAGTTGTTCAAGCATTGTTTCATCAACTTCCATTTCTTTTAAGACGGCAATAATCTTTACTTTATTATCATTATCCGGTTTTATCCATAAATCAATATCGCCTGTAGTTCTTCTATATCCATGAAAATTCACTGCATATCCGCCAACAACAAGATATTCCACTTCATGTTGGTTTAAAGCCTGAAGAAGTTCAAGGGTATAACCATCTAATATCTTCATATTGGCTTTCCTTTATAAGAAACAATTTTTATCGTATGTTTCTTTGGAAGGTTTTCGGGATCAAACCCGTGCATTCCATAAGCTAAATTGATAAACTTTCTCATTTCTGTCAAGGTTTCTATGGGAGTTAGCGAAACCATATACTTTAAATCGAATTCTTCCTGTTCCTCGAAGGATTTAAAAATATGAAGCGTCTTCTTTCCATACTCCGCCTGGGGTTCGGCAGCATTCGATGTGCTTTCCTTTTCTTCTTCCTTATCCTTTTCTTCTTTCATGGCGCAAAGATAAGGAATCGTTGAATAGTAGAAAAGGGGATTCTCTTATTCAAGGCATAACTCCGCGACTTGCAGCATAATAAATAGAGGCTTTGCTGGGGAGATAAAGTGTGGGAGCGTGGTAAAGGTGGGGTTTTATATTAAATATTTAATCAATTCTCTTATTGATACGAATTATCTTTTGAAGTTCTTCGACATCCAACTTATCTTTTATTCTATCAGAGGTCATTTTGGAAAGTATCAAATCATTGACATGCAAAACAGGTACGAATTTATCTCCAAGAGGTAATAAAACCTTCTGACTAAATGCTTCATCAAACTTTACGATAGTAATGAAAGTCAAAAAATCTATTCTTAAAGGAATTTGTCCGGTATGAAACACACACGGTTTAGTGAAGTCAAGTTTCGCAATATAACTTATTCCCTCTTCATTGAAGCCTTCCGAACGTATCATCTTAATAAACTTCTCTTTATTTTCATTAGTAGGTTTCAGCCATATATCCATATCGCCGGTAGGACGATTGAAACCATGAAAATTCACCGCGAATCCTCCTATTAACAGGAAGTCTATTTCAAATTCCAAGAGTCTTTTTAGAAACAGACGATGGGCTTCATAAAAAATATCCATTACACAGTATCTATATAAATCTTTTTATCCCACAATTGTTTCAACACCTCTTTTGATAGGTTGCTATATGCATTCATCGTTAATTCGTGCAAGTATGCAATCCTCTCCAAAGGGTTTAAAGATGCAGAATATATTCTTCTTTCCTCATCCTGTTCTTCCAAGGTAGAAACCGTAATGGTTTTAAAGATAGTGCCAAGTTTTACAGTTCCATAATCCACTTGGGGGTCATTGACTTTGCTTTGGTTTTCTTCTTCCGTATCCTTTTCTTCTTTCATGGCGCAAAGATAGGGAATCCTTGAATAGTTTATTCCTTGAATCTATTTCCTGATGCTGAAACCCGCGACGAGCAGCAGCATGAATAGTGGCTTTGCTGGGGAGATATATTTATTTGTTTCTTTTTGGGAAGGACTTATCCTCTCTATATTCTGTAATTTCTTTACTTAAAGCTATTGCATCTTTATAATCTTCCACATCATGCTTATCATTCCGAACTCCCCGCCATCAGTTGGTTTAATTGATTAGTTGTTTCTTTGTTTCATTATTTAAAATCCAAAGTAGTAAACGTATTTGTGTAGATATTATATGTATATCCTTCTCATTGGTGTATTGCGGCGGACATTCATCATTCTTAACAATTTTTAGTATTACATAATCCAACAAATATTCTTGATGAAGCGTAGTTTTTAATCTTATAAATTCTTCAAGATTGGTTATTGGTTTTTCATCATTAGTCTTTGTATTAGTCTTAATTTTATTATACGTTTCGACAACTGTAATAGCTGAAATTAATGGCAATTTAATGCCATAATATTGATAACATCTACAAATAACAAAGAACATATTCTCGCTTTTTTCAACGGTGCCTTTATAACTAATAGTCTCGAGCCAAGCTTTATGGACTTCGGATATATGAGGTTGTTTAAGATAATATTTATTCAATATATTTTTCTTTTCCAGATCATTTAGATGCATGAAAAAATCTTCTGCCATGTCTATTACTTCCTTGGGGATTGCTTCCATTTTATCTTTGTTATTTGATTCAGAGGAATAAATCTATTGGCGGCAAAACTACACAATTAAAACAAAACAATATCCATCTCCTTTATTCCCTTCTCCAAAATAAACCCAATCTTGTTCTTTAATAACACCATCATAAACAGACTTTGGAAAACGGAAAACAGAAATTCCAATGGTAGAACCTAAATTAAACAAGGAGGAGAATAAAAGTTTAATGGTGGGG
>CAIMUP010000026.1 GCA_903844645.1 uncultured Bacteroidota bacterium | reverse complement strand
GGATTGACCCCTGTTTTAGCTTATAAAAGTGCCAAAACAGACCCTAAATACCTTGAAAACAAGAACTCCTTTTCAGAAAACGGGTACTCCTTTTCAGAAAACGGGTACTCCTTTTCAGAAAATCGATACTCGTTTTCAGAAAATCGATACTCGTTTCAGAAAATCGATACTCGTTTCAGAAAACGGGAACTCCTTTTCTGAAAACGGGTACTCCTTTTCTGAAAACGGGAACTCCTTTTCAGAAAAGGAGTTCCCGTTTTCTGGGAATTAAAAAAACTTTATTTTGGAATTATTCTTGGTTTCCCAAAGTTTTGTTAGTTTTGCATCCTTACTAATTAAATAAAAGAGAATGTCAGAAGTATTATTGTTAATCGAAAGTTTCAAAGACAAGACCCTCGAGGAGATGCGAACCATCTACGGAAAAACGAACAGAACGTGGACTACCGGCTCCACAGGGCTGCACATCAACCCGAATTTTACATGGGCTTCGGGGACGGAAAGCACCGCCTTCACGACCGGCAGTGCATGGCACGATGCCGACCAAATCGGGATTACCGGATCTGATATTGAGAAAGCAACGGCACAAGAATTATTGGTACCATTTCAGGATGCCCTGGAAGCAATAATGAAGCAGGCAAATGTGCAACATCCTGGCGTAGTTTCCAAGCTGGAAAGTACTGGCGGGGTAATGGCTAAAGCTGGCGGGGCAGTAGGCGTAATGGCGCAAGCGGTAATTAAAGATATTGACCCTGTAAAAGGTGTTCCAGGAATGTTTAAAGTAGCGATTGTGCCTTCAGAAAAACATTGTTTCGGAACGCACATCCGTATCACGAATCTCTCCACTGGTGCGGTTCGCGAGCTACATGCGCATGAAAAAAGTCATTTGATAATTACCGATTGTCCTGGCGGAACTCGCTACAATTTGGAGGTTGCTTACGATGGAGCCAATCCATTAAAAGTTTGGTCTGACCCAAAGCCTTTCTGGGGACAATAAAACAGGCATCGTGAAGCGCAAAAGCCCACTAAATAATGGCATCCTGAATACTCGGGATGCCATCTTTTTTTTGATGCTGTTTTTATTCCTTTTCAATGGGATAAAAACCGAAGCTCAAGAACAAAATAAAGAAAACCGGAGCCGTGAATTTTATTTCTCATGGGGCTACAATGCCGATAAATACACAGAAACCAGCATCCACATCTCCCAACCCACCTTAGGCAACGACTATGTATTTAATAACATCCAAGGGCATGATTATAAGGGCTGGGATAACCGGATTCTGCATAAAGATTTGACGATTCCGCAGTACAATTATCGCCTCGGCTACTGGTTTAATAAAGAGAAGGGCTTGGCATTTGAAATCTCGTTCGACCATACCAAATTCATCGTCACCCAAGGGCAAACAGCCCACCTCACGGGGCTTTTCCACGGCAAGCAAACCGATTCTTTGATTAACTTTTCCTGGCCCCGCTGGGAATATTTTCTGAATAACGGAGCCAATTTCTTTTGCCTCAACATCGTAAAACAAATGCCTATCTGGGAAACCAAAAATCATAATTTCAAACTCGATTTTCTCGGCAAAATAGGCGCAGGACCCGTCACGCCCCATGTTCAAGACATCCTCGATTCGATGCATAACCACCCCCATTTCCAAATTGGAGGTTGGAATGCCGGCATCGAAGGATGTATCAAGCTAACCTTCGGCAAGTATGTCTATCTCGAATACACCAACAAGCTCGACTATGCCCGTTATTCGGGGCTTCGCGTCTATTTCGGCACCGCCCACCAAGCCTTTGGCTGCTATGAAATGATCCTTAATCTGGGCGTCAATTTCCGATTAGGAAAGAGGAATTTGAGAGAAGCTCCGAGGGTTATCAAAGCCGAAGACCGGTAGCCACTAGTCAGGATTTGTAATTCAGATTCCCAATACTAATTTAAAATTCATAAATCTCTTTATCTTTGCCCGCTCAAACATAATAATTAATTATAAACAATGAAAAATCAAATCAAAAGTAACCTGCTCCTTGCAGCCTTCGTGGTGCTCACCCTTGCTGCATGCAACTCAAAAAACAATAAACCAAAGGACGACAAACCCAAGATGTCAGCCGAAGACAGCATCAAGAAGGCACATGCCGATTCTGTTCAATTAGTAATTAAAAATGCCGATAAAAACCTCAATGCCGTCGCCAATTTTATGGCAGGTATGGATGCCGATACGGCTTCCTCGCTGAAGGATTTATCTGCCACCGATGATTTTTCGGCACACAAGGTATTCATGGATGCCGCTTGGCGCAAGATGGATTCGGTTCAGCTCACGGCAGAAGCAAAATGGGCTGGTGAAGAATTAAAAGATGCCAATGCCAGCGGAAGAGATTTGTGGTATCCGTTCTCCGGTCCCGATTTTATGAATGCCGCCATCTTGTTTCCGAGTGCGCCGCATTATTATTTCACAGCGGTAGAGCCGATTGGCGAATTACCCGATTTTAAATCCATGAAAGCTGCCGAGGTAAAGAAATATTTCAACCATGTTCATGTTGCTCTCAAAGATGTTTTTGAGAAGAGTTATTTCATTACCTCCCACATGGGCGGCGATATGCTGCATGTGAAGGGGGTGTTGCCGACCGTGTATATTTTTATGGCAAGAAACCACAATCAAATTTTGAGCACCAAACGGGTGATGATTAGTAAACAAGGACAAATTGTGGATTGCAAATCTGCCGTGCTGAAGGATACCTCAAAAGGCACTATCGAGGGTGTTCGCGTGGATTTCCTCACTCCTGATAAATCAGAAATTCATTCCTTTTATTATTTCAAAGCCAACATTGGCGACAATGACTACAACGGTATGGGCGGCTTGAAATCAACCCCTGAATACATCGCCTTTGCGAAGTCTTTAGGCAGAGTAAATTCGTATGTAAAGGCTGCTTCTTACCTCATGCACGCCGATGATTTCTCCATGATTCGCGACCTTACTTTGTCCATTTCCGATGCTTTGTTGCAGGATGATACGGGCATCGCATTCCGGTTCTTTAATAAATCAGAATGGAAGATTCAGTTGTATGGCAAGTACGGCAAACCCGTTAAAAACTTCCCTTGGATCAAAGAAAAAGATTTAGAAACGGCGTACAAAACCGATAGCTCGGTGAAGCCCCTGCCCTTCCATTTAGGCTACCATTGGGCGACGAAAGAGGACAACGAATTGTTGGCGACGAGAGCTAAGAAATAGAAAACGACCTCCAAGAAGAAGCCTCCGGTTACACGAATTCGTGAAATCGGCGGCTTTTTCTTTTGATAAAACAAACCTTTCCCAGAAAATAACATCCGTTTCTCGGAAAATAACATCCGTTTCCTGGAAAATAACGGACGTTTCCTGGAAAATAACAGACGTTTTTTTGGAAATAACAGTTGTTATTTTGGAAATAACAACTGTTTTCTGGTAAATAACAGTTGTTATTTACAAAATAACGTCATGAATCTCGGTAGACCTAAACGTATTATTCAATATCATTATCAGCATATTAATAGCAACATAGGAGGCTGATAAGTAGAAATCCCTCTAAGAAATCGAAATGAAAGGGCGGCGGAAGCCAAAACCCCAAAATTGTTTAATGAGCAGGTTGCACAATTTTTGTCGGCTCCAGATTGGCATTCCGAATCGCAATTTGCTGCGCAATAGTTCTCGCTAATTCCATGAAGGCGAGGTTCGACGGCGTACCCTCATCGAGAACGATAGGGCGACCATTATCCCCTCCTTCGCAAATCCCTTGAACGATAGGTATCTGACCGAGAAACGGGATGTTTAATTCCGCAGCCAATCTTTTGCCGCCATCTCTGCCAAAGATGTAATATTTATTGTCAGGGAGTTCGGCAGGAGTGAAGTAAGCCATGTTCTCAATCAAGCCCAAAACAGGCACGTTGATGGCATCCATTTGGAATAATGAAATACCCTTAACGGCATCCGCCAAAGACACTTGTTGTGGCGTAGTAACAATGACCGCACCCGTAACCGGAACCGTTGAAACCAGCGAAAGATGGATGTCGCCAGTGCCAGGCGGGAGGTCAATAATCAAATAATCCAAATCTCCCCAAATAGCATCGGAAAATAATTGGGTAAGTGCTCGGGAAGCCATCGGTCCGCGCCATGCAATTGCCTTCGTAGGATCCACCATAAAGCCTATAGAAAGCACTTTTACACCGTACTTCATGATTGGCTCCATCATAGCTTTACCATCAATCTCCTGAACGGCAAGTCGCTCGTTCTCTAAGCCGAACATGATCGGGGCAGAAGGACCATAAATATCGGCATCAACCAAGCCTACGGAAGCTCCATTCATCGCTAATGCTACCGCGAGATTAGACGCGATGGTTGACTTCCCTACGCCGCCTTTTCCCGAAGCAACCGCGATAATATTTTTAACACCCGGGAGTAATGCCTTACTGTCCTTTCTGCGACTTGTTACATCCGAAGTCATGTTCACAGTTACGTTCGCAGTATCATCAACAAAATGAATAATGGCATTGATGCAAGCCCGTTCTATCAAGGCTTTCAGAGGGCAGGCAGGAGTGGTAAGGACAACTGTAAACGAAACATTCTTTCCTTCAATTTCAATGTCCCGAATCATATTCAAAGTGATAAGATCTTTCTTTAAATCCGGCTCCATTACGTTGCTTAGTGCATCAACGACTTGTTCTTTAGTAATCATTATTATTTGGTATTTGTTTATCCCTTCTTTCGGGAAACTATTTCTTCTCGAAATACTTTTTTGCCGTCGCCAACTCCTGATTATAACTGGAGCCTGACATGCTCAATTCATCCTTAAAAAAGAATACGCCACCCCAATCGTAAACTAATTTTACATAAGAAATCTGAACACCGTTTTTCTTTACTACATGTCGGGTAATGACTCTTCCTTTTTCGTTGTAAGTTTCTTCGGTGATACCTTCAGGGTAAAATTTTTCAACAAACTTTGGGAGGCTGCTTGTAGGCTTTGGTTTCTCGGTATTAGGATTTGCAGGTTTATCTTTTGGTTTCTTTTTTACGGTGTCGTTAGGGGTATTAAATGTGGGGTTCTTCGCAACAAAAGCAAGACTATCCTTTTTCCTTGCTACAACTACAGAATCTAATTTATGCCTTTCTAATTCTTCTCTCTTTTGCTGTACAATTTTATCTAAAGAATCTTGAATAGCTATCTGGTTTTTGAATTCCTTGTGAACATTTACCATTCCCAAAGAATCCCTTTTAGTCTTATTGATAGAATCTTGTTTCACCTTCACTATTGCCATAGAATCAGCATTAATCTTAGCTTTAATCAGGGAGTCAATTTTTTCTTTATTATTCAATTCCTCACGTTGAACAATGCTCTCTTGTAGCAGTTTCATCTCTGCCTGCACTTCACGGTTATAAGCCTCATCAAAGTCAAAGTCTTGATATTTTGCATTGAAGACTATCTTTACGGCAGGGCGTTTTAAAGATTCCATTTGTGCAGAGCCTTTGAAGTCTTCAAGAAGTATCACATTAAACTTATACTGATACTCGTAAGGTAGTTGCGAGGAATCAGGAACCATGGTAGTTATGGTCAGGATCTTCGTGATGTAACCTTCCTTTGAAACGTATAAAGTATAAATCTGATTCAAGTCCAATTTCATATCAAATCGTCCGCTTGCATTGGTCATGTAATCGGTAACTTTAGCATCATCTTTGAAGACCGCAATTTTTACATTTCCGACATTTTTATTATCTCCCTTTGTATTTATCTCTCCTTTAACATTACCGAATATCTCCAAATCTCCGGGCTTAATTATTTTTATCTTTTGATTCTTTTGAGCAGAAATAGTTCCTGATGTAAAAAGAAATATCATAACCAATATCAGCGATGACATAATGCCACTATGCTGAAAGTATGCCTTATTCTTGTTCATTGTTTTCATTATAGTTATACTATTTCTTTTTGCTATTATGCAAATATCTTACCAAAGTTATGGGGCTTGTGTTCATGTGTTTTCTAAGGCGGTAAAATTAGGAATAAGTAATGGTATAAAATTAATGCCCGATGAAAACTTTATCAACGACTTTATTAACAATTTCGAGAGCATCATAATTTATTTCTGGCAACTCATCTTTGAAGTAATGAATCAGGTTTTCTGTCGGCATATTACCCACCAAATCATCGGCAGCCATGGGGCAACCACCATATCCTTTCATAGCTCCATCGAATCTGTTACAGCCAGAATCGTGAGCGGCTTGTATCTTTTCTTCCCAGTTAAAACTATGGGTATGGAGATGTGCGCCAAACTCAATATGTCGGAATGCAGGGATAAGACTCTTGAATAAATAAGAGATTGAATCTGGATTTGCAACGCCAACAGTGTCTGAAAGGGAGACGATATTAATCCCTAAAGCAGCCAGTTTATCTACCCAATGAATAGCAACTTCAGGACTCCATTCATCGCCGTAAGGATTGCCGAAGCCCATCGAAATATAGACCACCAACTCCTTCTTCGATAAGATGCAAAGGTCCTGAATCTTCTCTACATTAATCAGTGATTGTTCTATGGTGGAATTGGTATTGCGCATTTGGAAAGTCTCGGAGATGGAGAACGGAAAGCCCAAGTAGCTAATGTTTTCATGCACTACAGCTTCTTCTGCACCTCTCACATTAGCGACGATAGCAAGCAGTTTTGTGGATGTATTATCAAGGTTCAAACCATTCAATACATCCACGGTGTCTGCCATCTGTGGGATGACCTTCGGGGAAACAAAACTACCGAAATCGAGAGTGTCGAAACCCACGCGTAGCAAGGCATTGAGATACTCTTTCTTCAAGGCTGTAGGAATATGATGTTTGATTCCTTGCATCGCATCACGGGGGCATTCTATTAACTTAATCATGGCTTGATAACGGTAGATAGTATCTTTTTATTGATAGCTGTTATCAACCCAGGTCCTTCGTAGATGAAGCCTGTATAAAGCTGAATAAGATCGGCTCCGGCGTTGAGTTTCTCCATGGCATCATCGGGAGAATGGATGCCGCCAACACCGATGATAGGGAAGGCTTTGTTCGATTTGGTGCTGATGTATTTGATTACTTCCGTAGCACGAGCAGTAAGCGGTTTGCCGCTCAATCCGCCCATTCCGAGAGCGGAGACTTGTTCGTTATTGGTGATTAAACCTTCTCTCGCGATGGTGGTATTGGTGGCTACGATGCCGTCTATCTTGGTGATGATGACGATTTCGATGATGTCGTCTAACTGTTCATTCGTTAGGTCGGGGGCTATCTTGAGGAGGATAGGTTTCTGAACTTTCTTCGTATTATTTAATGATTTCAGGTGCATCAGCAACTTGGTCAGTGGTTCCTTTTCCTGTAGTTGGCGCAGGTTTGGCGTGTTGGGGGAGCTTACATTGACAACAAAGTAATCTACATACTCATGCAAGGCATTGAAGCAGATTTCATAGTCATTCACGGCGTTTTCTATCGGAGTTATCTTGTTTTTGCCGATGTTTCCTCCGATGATGATGCCTGGTTTTCTGCTTCTTAATCGGGCAATCATTTGTTGTACTCCTTCATTGTTAAATCCCATCCTGTTGATCAGGGCTTCATCGTTGGGAAGCCTGAAACAGCGGGGCTTTTCGTTACCTTCTTGTGGGAGGGGAGTAACGGTGCCGACCTCTATAAATCCGAAGCCGAGGGTGCTTAATTCATCTATGTATTTGGCATCTTTATCGAAGCCTGCGGCAAGCCCGACAGGGTTCGGGAAGGTGATTCCGAAGACGGTGCGTTCCAGGTTCTTATCTTTGATAACATAAATACTCCTGATGATGACGCCGAAGCCGGGTATCTTATTCAGTACCGAGAGCACGGAGAACACCAGCCGGTGGGCGGTTTCGGGACTGAAGAGGAAGAGAAATGGTTTTATGAAATTCGTGTACATTAGTGGTTGCAAATGTACTATTCCGTGGGGAAGTGGTTCGCTTAATATAAATACTTCATTAATTAGTATTTAGTAACTTAGCACCCTCATAAATTTAAAGAGGTGTACCTAAGGATCATACCAAAGTTCAAAATGTTGGTAAGGTTTAAACTCGAGGCAAGATTAATTAGGGATGGTAACCGGCGTAGGAGTAGAGGCGGGTGAGAATCCCGAAGCATTGACTCCAAAAGATGTACCGCTTAATTTTCCGGTTTGAGCAGGCAGATCTACTTCTGTTTCATGCCCCGTGAAAACATTGATATTGATAATGGTTGCTGCCGGGCTTGGCGGGACATTGATGACTAACTGGTTAGGGTTTTGCACAGTAGGAACGATGCCCGCCGTAGCGGATGAAACAAGAACCGTGGCACTTAAATTTTTCACAGGTTTAAATCTATAAAACAGTTTCCAAGGAATTCCTTTCTTGCTGGTAAATTCAGGATTTTGTGCTTGCAAAGGAGCGCCGACGCTGGTCGTGCTTGGCTCGGTAGCCGTGAAGCCAATCAATTCCACCAAAGTCTTGCTGCCCGCAGCCGTTTCATCCACAAAATTTGCCATGAGGCGCAGCATCTCGATGGTAACAGGAATCAACCCGATCAGGGTATTTTCATTTTCTTCGGTCCTGTTCATCAGATAAGCGAAATGAGCGGCATCCAAATTTACATAAGCAGTGTTTAATTGTGTAGGCGACTTGGGCGAACCGGGATAAGAAGCAATATTCAGGGCAAGTTTAGCCCCAATCACTTTGATATAATTGGCAAGGGTATGAGCCTCGTCGAGGGCAGTCAGCTTAGTGAATTCTTCTCTCGATACTTTATAAATCTTTGTTAGGGGCATAATTTTATTGTTTTTTTATTTAGACTGCAAAAATACAAAATGCAACATGAGTTTTTAGTGAATAAATTTTATTGGGAGAGAAAAATAATCGTTACAAAAGTGATGAAAGCTATACAGGGTACAGGTTTAGGTCTCCTAAAAATTCGTTGCATTTTTCTTGAAAAATTTACAAAATCCTCCCAACAGGCTTTCTTTTCTTCCTTTTCAATGGCATTATGAAGAGCTTTATGGCAGCTAAACAACGTCTTCATTTTTAGAAACCCAAGGTGTTTTTATGGAAACCAGGCAAAACTCATCGGGTTCCTAGGAAAACTCATCGAGTTGCCAGTAAAACTCCTCGAGTTACTAGGAAAACTCTTCGAGTTACTGGCAAAACTCCTCCGACTCCTAGGAAAACTCTTCGAGTTACTGGCAAAACTCCTCCAACTCCTAGGAAAACTCCTCGAGTTAGTGGCAAAACTCCTCGCCAAGCACCCTTTTTCTCTCGGGAAGCATCGTTTCCAGATTCGGACCCTCTTTTTACCTGTAAATTGGTTGGAATATGAAACGCCTGTACACATTTGCTGCGAGATGTTTCTTAAAGATTTAGTAGTTTTGCGGAGTGAAAAAGGCAAGAAACACCAAATGTCAGATATTTTTAGCGGTACAGATAAAACTTATGATAATGGTTCAACATTACTTTTTGGAACTATTGCAGCGAGTATCAGTTATAAATTGAACAAGAAATTTTCGTTTTATATACAACCAGAATACTTAATAAGCCTTACCTATTTATATCCAAGGAACACCATGGCACGTCAAGATGAGTACAACAATTATCTCAAATATTTTAAAACCAGTATAGGCTTTTATTATTAGCTATAAATTTAAGATATGAGAAATCCTCACGTACTTTTGTTACTCCTATTGATAAACTTCATGCAGCATTCTGAAGCTCAAGAAGTGAAAGATACAACTAATTCTAAATGGGCTATTGGTGCGGCAATTGCACCTGTTTATACTAATGGTTCAGTTCCGGATTATAATAGTTGGGGCAACAATCTTCATTTTACACACCCTATCACAACGAGTTTTGGAGTTAAAGCAAAATATAATATATCGAAATATTTTGATTTTGTTTTAGGACTTTCTTATGATCATCTTTCTTATGTATCAATTATTGATGATGAACAAGTGTATATGAGTGGTAGGGGTAATTATTGGTTGATTAATCTGCCTATCCAAATCAATCTAAATTTCAGCTACAGCAAATTTTCATTCTCCTTTAGCCCAGGTTTTTGTATTAGTATAGTAGAGACGAATAATGGTATATACAAACATATATTTTATGGAGGTAATCATCAAATAGGAAATATTTTTAGCGGTACATATAAAACTTATGATAATGGTTCAACATTACTTTTTGGAACTATTGCCGCAAGTATCAGTTATAAATTGAACAAAAAGTTTTCGTTTTATATTCAACCGGAATACTTGAAAAGTTTTAATTATTTATATCCAGGGAACACCATGGCAGGTCAAGATGAATTAGATAATTATCTAAAATATTTTAAAACAAATATTGGTTTTTATTATTCCCTTTAAATATAAGATATGAGAAATACACACATACTTTTGTTACTCCTATTAATGAATTTCATACAACTTTCTAAGCCTAAGTCCTAAAAGGTAATCCTATCCACGCTCCTTTCGGCTTTTTCTTTCATCTGACCGATGCACAACTGGCAGAACGGGTAGCTGAATTTAAGAAAAAACAACCATTCGTTTCGGGTAATCTTTGTAGGAGAGCCGGAATGCTTGCATAGAATATGTTCATCTGATGAAACGAAACCGCAGAAGAATACATCTTATCTTGTAATTCTAAACTTTTTCTTAATTTTGCTCAACATATTTTAGTAAACAATGATGAAAAAGATACTTACGGTAGTAGCAATGCTCGCCCTCACCGGCTTGAGCGCAGTCGCCCAAAGCTGGGTCTGGGAACGCACCAACACCGATGAATACCATACCTACGGAAACTCCGCCACCACAGACATTGATGGTAATATTTACGTTACCGGAGGCTTCTATGGAGGGCATATAAACTTCGGGAATATCATCCTCTACAATGCTGATTCCCTCACCAATTCCGATGCCGATATGTACATCGTTAAGTACGACCCTTCCGGCAATCCGCTATGGGCAAGAAGTGCCGGTGGGACAGTTAATGAATTCGGTAGCGACATCGGCAACAGCATCGTTACCGACGGGCATGGCAACGTCTATGTAACTGGGAAGTTCAGAAGCCTCCACATGATCTTCGGGCATGATACCTTGACGAATACTGCGCAGTATTTGTTTGATTATTTCATCGTCAAATACGATGCAAACGGCACCGTACAATGGGCACAAAAGGCTGGCGGCACGGATGAAGATGCCGGACTCGCGATGGCTGTTGACCCAAGTGGGAATATTTATGTTACAGGTACTTTTAAGAGCACCTTCATCACGTTCGGGACCTATACGTTCGCGAGTTATTCTGCTCCATATGATGATATATTTTTGGTGAAATATGCACCATCAGGCACAGTCCTTTTTGCGCGGCATTATGGCAGTAATGGTACGGAAGGAGCCTCGGGATTAGCGATAGATTCCGATTATAATATCTACTTAAGTGGGAGTTTCGACAGCCCTACCCTTACTTTTGGCTCTTATATCCTGACACGCGGCGCGAGTTCTCTGTATGATATGTTCGTCACCAAAACAGATTCTGCCGGCAACGTGCTATGGGCAAAGAATGCAGGAGTCGGCATGTATAATAGCGGGACCAGCCTCTGCGTGGACAACGCGAAAAACGTCTATGTTACAGGGTATTATCGCGGCGCGACAATCATTTTTGGGAATGATACGCTTACCAATACCCATGCCAATAACGATGAAATTTTCGTCGTGAAATATAAATACAATGGAGTGGAATTATGGGCAAAAACGGCAGGAGGCATCAGCGACGACGAAGGCAATTCCATCACCACCGATGGCGACAATGTTTATCTTACAGGAAGCTCCGCCAGTGCCGCGATTACGTTCGGTTCGGTTACGCTGAATAACTATGCTTCTCATGATATTTTTGTTACAGAATATGATGGATCGGGCAATACTCTTTTCGCAAAGGGAGTTCGCGGTTTTGCATGGGATGTCGGCAATGCCATCACCTTGGATGCCAATCATAATATTTATATAGCCGGTTCTTATATGAGCGATACCCTTGCCTTCGACACCGATACCCTGTTTGGAGCGATTTATTACACGATGTTCCTGGCAAAGCTTTCACCCTTAACTACGGATATCCCGAATGTTATCAGCCACAATGGTACTACCATCTATCCCAATCCGAGCAATGGAAGCATTACTATTGAATCAGACATTACGAACTATACTATGGTTGTTCGGGATATTGCCGGACGGATTGTATTCACGAAAACGGTTGTAAATAGTCTTGGAAGAGAAACTCTTTCACTGCCCTTAACCACTGGGATTTATTGTTACGAGATCGTTTCTCCGCAAGGAATTCATGCCAACGGAAAGATAGCCATAATCAACTAAACAAATTTTTACTAAATTTGCAGCATAACTAATTATAATAATATCGCCATGAGAAGAATCTTTACCTTTATCTTAATGTCTGCCCTTGGAATGTGTTCCATTCAGGCTTTTTCACAAAATTCTATTAACACCACACGCCCTGCCCCGACTTGGGATACCAATGCGGTATGTGTCGGGAGTTCTATTGGGATACCTTGCACCTCGAACGGGCAATATTCGTCAGGGAATTATTACGAAGCGCAATTGTCTGATACTACAGGGCTTTTCTTTAATCCCGTTTTGTTGACATCTGTTCTTAATTATCAAACACTTTATTCGACAACCACCTTTTCTGTGGTTATTCCAGATGTCCCTGATGGATGTAATTATTATGTTCGGATACGATCCACGCTGCCCCTCTCGAATTTGGTTTCTTACGGACCATTTTGCATCCAGCATTGTGATTTAAAAACCAACCACGGGCAAGATATTCAGATATGTCTGACACCTACCACCTCGGCTATTGATACTCCCGTTTCGGTCCATGTCAATACCTACAACTCCAACCAAGTTTACAATGCCGGCAACCAATTTAAGATTCAGATCTTAGACACCAACAACTTTAATAATATCGGTATCATCGGTGCTTTGGGTTCTGTGACTGCGACTGGTGATACTTCTGTGATGATGCACATTCCACCGTTGGCAACATTGCAAACGATGGGCATTAATCCAGGGCATTATTATCTTCGCGTGATTGCCACGAATGCACAGTATCAAGATAGTTCTTTGGGCAGCCTGATTCGATTGACTATTGGTGCTCCTGCTGATAATCCTTATACCATTTTCAATCAAGTTTATTATTACCCGACCTCCAACGGATATGATACCATCAACGGACCTATTTGCCCCGCTCCGAATATCAACAGTTACACCTTTGTTTTGCTGGAACCACGTCCGTGGAACTTCAATACCGAGTATGAATGGTTCGGAAACTTCCAAGGCGATTCCACTGCAGGTATTGATATTAGTTTCAACATCAACAATGCCAATTTCTTGTTTATTGTTCGGGTTCAGGAGATTAGTTTTGGATGCCGCGGACCCCTCTCCCCGCCAGATACGATCGTCGTCATTGGTCCTCCATCCGTAACCTTGAGTACCCCGTCCATTGTCTGTGTTCACGATACCACGCAATGGACCGTTCCGTATGTTGAAACTACCCATTACCACTGGATTTCGCTGCTCCATGGAACGATGATAGATTCCCTAAGTAATATGGTAAAGATGCGATACGATTCGGTCGGGACATACCACCTGAATGTGTCCGCAACCAATATTTGTGGCTCTGCGAATAGCTCCAATATTATCAATGTCATTGCCCCACCCACCATGTTCCTTCGCGATTCGGTGGTGAATATGACGGTTTATTTCTACGATACCGTAACCACTATTCTCGGCAACAGCTATCTCTGGCATTTTGGTGATGGAGGCGTTAGCACTTTACGCAATGCTGTGCATACCTATTCTAGCCTCGGAAATTATACCGCGACCCTGACCGTTACCAATACCTGCGGCAGCGATTCGGGGCAAATTTCCATTCATTCATTAGGCATCAGCGAGCTATCGGGGGGTAATGAAATCAGCCTCTATCCAAATCCGAATAACGGAATTTTTACCCTGAATTACAACCTCAAATCCTACCAAAATAATTCCCAATTAATCATTAATGACATAGCCGGAAGAACCGTTTATTCCCAAAATATTATTGGCAATGCCGGAAACGAAATCATTAAATTACCTCTAAACGATGGCATCTATTTCTGGAAAATAAGTACCGAAACGGGCAATCAAAGCTCCATCATTTCCGGTGGTAAACTGGTAGTTATCGGGAATTAAATAACTATTGAATAGGGTTTAATGAAGGTTTTCTTTTCTCTTAATAACAGATTTGCGAGTAGTACGGATTACTTCCGTACCGGTACGGAAGAAATCCGTACCGGTATAAATTCCGTCCGTACCAGTATGAATTCCGTCCGTACCAGTATGAATTCCGTCCGTACCAGTATGAATTCCATCCGTACCAGTATGAATTCCATCCGTACCAGTATGAATTCCGTCCGTACCAGTATAATCCATTTCCGTACTGGTGCAAAAACTACCTTTTCAAATACAAAAACTACCTTTCGTGGAATTAAAGAAGGGAATTCCCTAAGAAAAATTTGTAGGAATGAAACTTATTTACTAATTTTACATTCCAATTAATAAAATTACAGTTTAAAGAACGTGAAAAAGCACCTCCACATATTAATATTCCTTCTCACTTCCCTCGCCACCCTACCCTCCTTTGCCCAGCCGATGGGCGAATGGACCTGGATGAATGGCAGCAGCACCAACAATGTCGCCGTATGGGGAACACAAGGCGTTTTTGCTCCCGGCAATTATCCTCCAGGAGTTTATGAAGGATGTCAGATGACCGATTTGCAAGGGAATTTTTGGATGTATGGAGGCTTGGATTCCACCTGCGGCGGGCAATATGCCGATATGTGGGAGTTTAAACCATCCATCAATCAGTGGGCATGGATGCACGGACCGGGAGTTTCGCAAATTAATCCCGTTTATGGAGTAATGGGCGTTCCCTCCCCATTGAATAATCCTGGCAGCCGAGCCTATGGCGTATCTGCCTGGACAGATAATAACGGCGATTTATGGCTCTTCGGAGGATGGAATAATGGCTGGGGAGGCATTTTTGCAGACCTTTGGAGATATACGATCGCCACCAACGAATGGACTTGGATGAAAGGTCCGCAAGGTCCTACCAATAATTTGGGATTTTATGGCACGCAAGGCATCCCCGGACCTGCCGTTCATCCCTCTGCACGCTGCGAAACCACCGCGAATTGGGTGGATGCCAATAATTGCTTATGGATCTTCGGAGGAGAAACTTTTGGCGGCTGTTATAACGATATGTGGAGGTATAATATCTCCACCAATCAATGGACTTGGATGCACGGACCGAATACATACGGCGGTGCCGGAACATGGGGTACAAAGGGAGTCCCGAACATCAACAACATCCCCTCCGGCAGAATGGTTTATGCAAGATGGAAAGATCATCTTGGAAATTTCTGGCTCTTCGGAGGTATGGATGGCGATTCCTTGTCGCCGGCTTTGTATAATGATATGTGGAGGTTTAACCCCAATACCCTGATGTGGACTTGGATGAGTGGAACGAATAATATCAACGACCCGGGCTTTTGCTTCGGTCCTTGCATTACCTCCACGTTCAACCGCCCTTCAGGCAGATTCGAGAACAGAGCTTGTACCCAACGTGGTTGTAATTCCGAACATTTTGAATTCTTCGGTGGAGGAGGCGATTTAGGCGCAACCTCAAATATGGATGACCTTTGGGATTATTCCGTCGCCCTGAATGCGTGGACGCTGATGAGCGGAAGTCCTTTTCCCTCGGTCAATCAGCCCAGTGTATATGGGACAGAAACCGTTTCGGCTCCCACCAATCATCCGGGTGGGAGGATGGGAGCATTGGCTTGGACTGATCCTATTACAGAAGACTTTTGGTTGTATGGCGGGGTCGTTATTTGGTCAGGGGCTAATGCAAACCACAGTAACGACTTGTGGCGTTTTGTGGTAGATACCACTTGCCCTCACATTCCTCAAGCACCGATGGCTGGTTTCTTCATCACCCCAGATACTGGCTGCGTTCCGCTTACCGTTACCTTCACCGATACCAGTAAGTTCTCTTCCTCTTTCCACTGGACTTTTGGCGATGGAACAACAGATACTATTTACAGTCCGCCTCCCCATACCTTCACCACCGCGGGAACTGATACTGTAATGCTCATCGTGAATGGAACCGGTGAATGTACCGTGCCAGATACCATGATGCTCACCATCACCATCGTTCCCCAACCTTTAGTGAATTTAGGAAATGATACCGTCTTCTGTAAAGGATTAACCTATACCCTTGATGCTGGTAATCCCGGAACAAGCTACCTTTGGTCAACCGGAGAAACCACCCAAACCATCACCGTTTCGACCACCGGTATCTATTGGGTCGTTGCATCTGCCGGCACATGCACAGCTACCGACACCGTCATCGTTACCTTTATCCCTCAACCAATTGTCGCTTTGGGCAACGACACATCCCTTTGCGATGGTCAGCCAATAACTCTCGATGCCGGAAATGCAAGTCTTTCGTTCCTTTGGTCGGATGGTTCGACAACACAAACCATCTCCCCAACACTTTCCGGAACTTATGCCGTAACCGTTACCAACGGAAATAATTGCACCGGAACATCCACTATGAATGTTACCTTCATCCCATACCCTAATGTCAATCTCGGACACGATCAATCTTTATGCAACAACGCTGCTCTCGCAGTTTTCGGTGGTGTTCCTGCTACATCGTATTTATGGCAAGATGGATCAACCGCCTCTACTTTTGTCATCCAAACAGCCGGAACCTATTGGGTAATTACTGCTAACGGAACCTGTATTTCTACTGACTCCATCATCATCACCCTAAACCAAGCTCCACAAGTAAATATCGGTCCTGACATCCGCCTCTGCTACGGATTAGATACCGCATTAGATGCAGGAAATCCTGGATTAACTTACCTCTGGAGCGATGGCGAAACATCCGAAAAAATAAAAGTCTCCTCATCAGGACTCTATTGGGTACGGGTCAGCGAAAACGGGTGCTTCACCTACGATTCCGCACTCGTAATTATCGGCGATGAATTAATCTTAAACCTCGGCGTTGATACCTTCCTTTGTCCTGGCGATGTCATGCAAATCACCCCTGGTAAACAATTCGTAAGCTATTCCTGGCTCCCCGATTTACAAATATCAAACACCATCACCGTTAATAAACCTGGCACCTACATCGTTACCGTAATAGATTCCAACGGATGCAAAGCCAGCGGCTCTCGATTAGTCCAAGATTTCTGCCCCTCCGACCTCTATGTTCCAAGTGCATTTACCCCCAACGGAAATCACATGAACGAACAATTCCTCGCATTTGGAGAAAATATCGAAACATTCCACATGTATGTCTTCGACCGATGGGGAGAACAAATCTTTGAATCCAACGACATCGCCCTCGGATGGGATGGAACCTATATGGACAACCCCTGCCAAGAAGGTGTGTACGTCTATATTATCGAATACAAGCTCTACGACTACCTCGAACTCAAAAAGCACACCCGATACGGCACCGTTTCTCTCATCCGATAGAAAATATCAATTAAATATACGGTGAATCGCTTTTTCCCATGCTGACTGACCTTTACTTAACGATAACCCGTCTTTACCTAAAGTTGACTCGACTTTGCCTAAAGCTGACTCAACTTCACCTGAAACTGACTCGACTTTGCCTGAAGTTGACTCAACTTCACCTGAAGCTGACTCGACTTTGCCTGAAGCTGACTCGACTTTGCCTAAAACTGGCTTTTTAATAATATCTTATAAAATTAAACGATAAAATCTTATTCCAATGAAGAAAAAAGTACAAAACCTCGTTCTGGTCGCCTGCTTACTCGCCGCCGCCACTTTTACCGCAAATACCGCTCCCGTAAAAGGGAAAATCTCAATCTTGAAATAAACCTCATTCCTCGCTGATAAACCCGCACAAATATGTTCTAATTATTACAGCGGAATGAAGCGGTTACACTACCTCTTTTTAGATTAATAAAGTTTCTCGCGAAGCATGATAGAAACACTGCTCACATACCTCTCCGTTTCCATCATCGCCACCATTATTTTTTATGTAATAGGAGGGACACTATCCAATCTCCTGAAAATTTCGTACGGCAATCCGTTCCTGAAATCATTCGCCAATATCTTCTTCGGAATGGTGGTAGCAGTACTGTTTTATTCCATCATCATTACGCGCTGCAATACAGTAATGACGGGGCTTTTCATCCCCATCTGTTTCATCTTATCAATCATAATAAAGAAAGACAAACCAAGAACATCCCTGATAGAATCAATGAAGATAAACCCCAAGATTATCCTTCTCGGCATACTTGTTATAACCCTTTTTGCAGCATACAATTTTTACTTTCTTTGGGATGCAACGACCAACCTCCTCGTCCCGCCCGAAGCCGATAAAGTATTCTACGCGAGGGTCGCTGATTATTATAATGTCATGAAGATAGAAAGTCCCTACCTCGATTACTTTAACACCAATAATCCCGCGCCCTATCATCACTTCGAGCTATGGCTGACTGCCCTTGCAGCAAGCCTTTCAGGACTTAACACTTTGTTGATTCAACAACTTTCTATCAATGCAATCTTCTCATTAGTTTTGTCTTTCGGGGTGATGGCACTCGTGAATCACTTCAAAAAAATCACCATTGCCGACGCCCTGATTTGTTTGCTATTCCCATTTTTCATCGGCATTAAATTCCCCTTCGTGCCTCCGCAATTCTTTCATCATTTCGATTTTTATTTCTTCCGCAGTGCCGCCGTCTATCAAAAGTATTATGTCATCAACCCATTATTCCTCGCATCATTTCTTTTATTCTTGAATCGCAAAAGAGATATTGCCTTGCTGGTTTTGCTTCCATTATGTTTCTTCAATTTTGCGCTTCTCCTTGCTGTTACTGTATCCGTGCTCCTCTTTTGTATGCTCATCAGGATAGAGAATAGGATTAAAATTTGTGTCGCAACCATCCTCTCATGTTGTTTCATCATGTTGTTCTATCAATTTAATAACAGAACCGAAATGATGCTGAATAACCCGCCGTTACTGGATTTGATGAAAGATACGTTCACCTCTTTCGCTAAAATAAAAATAGCTTTCGATATTAATTTAAAGAATTTCGTGCAGCTATTCATTACTTATTTTCCTTTTACATTAGCCTTTATGTACCTTTGGAATCGAGGCGCAATAGTTTCCAAACCCCTGTCGTTGCTGGTGTTGCTGCTCTTTACTTGTTCATCCATCGAGTGGTCTGTCTTTACGATGAAGGTAGATTCGATACAGTTATTTTATAACCTTGCGGTGCCGCTGACGAGTACGTTCTGCTTGTTTGTTTCCATTTTATTCATCTCCAAATGGGAGGGATTAAGAAAGAATTTAGCGTATACTTTTCTCCTAAGTTGGTGTTGTTATTGTGTGTTGATTTCTTCCAAGGGATTAGATAAAATAAAGAATGATTCTATGAACGGTTACGCGCCGGAATACCTGCAATCAGTGGAGAGCAAGCTGTTGCAGCTTAACAACCAAGGGGGATACATGGGATATAAAAACCATGAAAGCATCATGTATAATGTCTATGCTTACAAGCCCTATCTTGCCTATTTTAAAAACAATATCAACATCACTCTGATAGAGGAAACGAAGGACATAAAACCTGAACTGGATCCCTTCTTGTTATCCCAGCAAAAGCAATTCTTGAAGGTGCTATTCTTCAATCGTTTTATTGATCATCAAAAAGAGAATAACGAATACCATTCCGAGGCACAGAGCCGCATAGATTTTATCCGCCAAAACCATTTATCGTTTATTATTGTGGATACTAATGTGGCGATGGATTCCTTGCTGCAAGCCATTACCGACACTGTGATTATGGATAAAAATAACGGCGAACGCTTCGTGGTTTTAAAGAAGTAAAACCTTCCCTTCCTTAGTAATATTGAAACAGAATTTTCGCGGTGAAAGCGGGGCTGTTGATGACGATCGTGATGTGGCGATGCAGACTATAATCGGTGATGGCGAACTCCGCAAACTTGCCTTTATGTTCATGATGATTGGTGATGACGATGCCCGTGGAGTCAGTGCCACCGGGGGTACTGGCGAGATAGACCGTTGCCGAAACAGTGTTAGCACCTTGACTTTCTAACGTGAAACGGAATTCATCATCGGACAAAACGGTACGTTCCGAGAGGTCTTTCACTTCTAGCCCGTGCATGGTAGCGGTGAATTTCATCTGCTGGGTATTGGACAATAATTGACGATCAAAAAACACTTCGATAGAAAGAGGTGTGGCAAGGAATTTATTCATTAAAATACCGCAATCACCATATTGAAGGTCCATACAATCATTGCCTTTCGAGTTTGCATTTGCGCTGTTATTACTTTCCTTACCGCCTGTTTGATTGTTCCGAGCCGCTACTAAGCCGGCGTAAGTGGCATCTACCGAAGTTTTTACGGAAACCAAATTAAGATCCCCTCCGATGCGGATACTCAAGCTGCCCACGTTCTGAATCCTATTGTCTATCGCTCCTTTATTATACAGCTTCCTTCCGCCTCCGAAGAGGGTCGCGAACCGCGGAGTCGTCTTAATATAAAAGGTCAATGAAGTTGCAATCCAAGCATTCACCAACACTTTTAATGCCGCTAACAACTGCATCAACGTCATCGTTTCACCCGTCTGCACACCGTCCGCTGCCACCCAGGTATTGTAT
>CAIMUP010000025.1 GCA_903844645.1 uncultured Bacteroidota bacterium | reverse complement strand
ATTAGTTATTATTATTGTTAATTTTTAAGACCTCAAATCTAATAATGGTGTTCTCATTTGGAATTGGAACATTCTTATCCAAAATTAGAGTACCCCAATCCGAAATTAGAGTACCCCAATTTGAAATTAGAGTACCCCAATCCGAAATTAGAGTACCCCAATTTGAAATTAGAGTACCATTAAAACCGCTCATTCCGCCTTTATTCAGGGCGGCGGCGGTACTATTGTATGGCATTATTTGGTTCATTCTGGGGCGCAAAGATAGTTTAATTAATAACAAACAAGCATTTTCTTGCATTTGACTTTTTTCGGGGAATGTCCTCATCATAGCTCCAAGAATTTCGGGGCGGGAGCGAATTTTTGGCATCCCCTAAATTAATCCTTGATTTATTGGTAAGTTTGCGGCTCGTAATATTCACCGAATTTCCTCCGTTTTCTCGCCGATGCGTAATATCTTTTTGCTGATTTATAAGTTCCATCTGTTGATCTTCTTTTTGTTGATCGAGGGGCTTTGTACCTATCTCTTAGTGCAGAATAACAGCTATCAACGGGCAGGTTTTTTTAATTCATCGAATGTGATGGTCGGGAGGATTTATAATACCATCGGGGGCATGAATGAATTTATGAATCTGAAGATTACGAACCAACATTTGGCGGAAGAAAATGCGCGGCTCCGGCAGATGGTGATGGATACTTCGATGATCAGCAAGTCCACCAATATCTCCGTCAAGGATACGAATTATATGCAAGAATATCGGTACATTCCGGCACATGTCATCAACAATTCCATTAACCGCAGAAGCAACTATCTGACCTTAAATAAGGGCTATGCCGATGGCGTAAAACCGGAGCAGGGCGTCATTACCTCGACCGGCGTGGTGGGCAAAGTGAAGTATGTTTCGGAGCACTTCTGCGTCGTCATGTCGCTGCTGCATAAAGATACGAAGGTGAGTGCGCGGATCAAGAAGAATAAGTATTTCGGATCGCTCACCTGGGAGGGCGGCGCGGCGACGGAGGGCATTTTGAATGATATTGCGGTGCATGTCCCGATTGCGGTTGGCGATACGGTATGTACGAGTTCGTATTCGCCCATTTATCCTGAAGGGATTACGTTGGGGACGATTGCGCATTTCGGGCTGAAGCCCGGGCAGAACTTTTATAACATTACGCTGCATCTTTCGACCACGTTTGGCAACGTAACGTATGTGTATATCGTGAATAACCTCTTGAAAAACGAGCAAGTGAATCTGGAAACTAAAATACCGCAGCATGATTAACCAGGTCGTATCGAATTTTATCCGTTTCCTCGCCCTTGTTTTGGTGCAGGTATTAATATTGAACAATGTGCAGTTGAATGGCTACCTGAATCCGTTTATGTATGTCCTGTTCATTATGCTGCTTCCGTTTGAAACTCCGGGCTGGGTGCTGTTGGTAGCCTCTTTTGGTATCGGGATCACGGTAGATATGTTCTCGAATACGTTGGGGATGCACGCTGCGGCATCAGTTTTTTTGGGATATGTCCGTCCTCGCATCATTAAGTTTATTTCCCCCCGCGACGGATACGAATCGGAAGCTGTCCCGAGTCTGAAACACATGGGGCTGCGGTGGTTTTTATCTTATACCATCATCATGGTGTTGCTGCATCACTTTGTTTTATTCTTTATCGAGGCATTCAGCTTCGGGGAATTCTTCGGAACGATGCTCCGCGTAATATTAAGCAGCAGCCTGACGGTGGTTTTAATCTTGATCAGTCAGTATTTATTCATCCGCAACACCACCGACAAATGATACAAAGCATTTCAACCAACAGGAAGTATATTATAATCGCCATTTTCCTTTCGGTAGGGCTGATATTCTTGGCTCGTTTGTTTTATATCCAGGTAATTGATGATAGTTATTTCAAGTCGGCACAACACAACTTCTTACGTCCGGTTACGCAGTATCCCTCTCGCGGATTAATCTATGACAGAAAAGGAAAACTGTTGGTCTATAACGAACCGGTATATGATTTAATGGTTACCCCCAAGCTGATAAAACATATCGACACGGTAGAGTTCTGCGGGCTAATCGGCATTGATAAAGAAGAGTTCGATAAGAAGCTCCGCCTGGCAAAGAAATATTCAAAGGACATTCCCTCGCCCTTCGAGAAACAACTCTCCAAAGAAACTTACGGTACGCTGATGGAAAAGCTCGACAATTATCCTGGATTCTTTGTCCAACCGAGAACCTTGCGAAGGTATAATGACAAAACCGCAGCCCATCTTCTGGGCGATATAGGCGAGGTAGATTCCGCCACCATCAAGACCAGTAAATATTATCGCGATGGCGACTACATCGGGAAGAGTGGAATAGAGTTGACCTATGAGCCGGAGCTTCGTGGCAAACGCGGCTCGAAGCTGATGATGGTAGATGTGCATGGACGATTGATGGGGAGCTTCGAGAAAGGCAAGTACGATACCTTAGCCGTTGGTGGAGAGAATCTCGCGACCTCGATGGATGCAGATTTACAAGCGTATGGCGAATCGTTAATGCAGAATAAGATAGGAGGGATAGCTGCCATTGAACCATCTACAGGAGAAATACTGGCAATGGTATCCACACCCTCTTACGATCCCAATCTTTTAGTAGGACGTATTCGTGCCAAGAATTACGCGACCTTGTTGTTTGATCCTTTGAAGCCTTTGTATAATCGAGCTTTGTTATCTGCCTATCCGCCTGGGTCCACTTTTAAAATCATGATGGCACTTATTGCCCAACAAGAAGGAGTGCTCCTTCCCGAAACCCGATACCCATGTGCTCATGGATACCCACCCGGCGGAGGAAAGCCCGCTTGTCATGTCCATCCGTCGCCGCTTGATTTGGTACAGGCAATTGCGTATTCATGCAACTCTTATTTCTCTTACGTTTTCAAAAGCGTATTCGATAAAAAGCAATTTTCCAATTCAGAAGAGAGTTTTGAGAACTGGCGTAAGCATGTACTTTCATTCGGCTTCGGCAGGAAGTTAGGTGTTGATCTTCCTACAGAATTATCAGGCGGCGTACCCACTATCGAGCATTACGATAAAGTCTTTGGAGAAAACCATTGGAAGTCTTCTACCATCCTTTCACTCGGAATAGGACAGGGAGAGTTGGGAGCTTCTCCATTAAAAATGGCAAATGTAATGGCAATTGTAGCTAACAGGGGTTACTATTATATTCCACATGTGGTAAAATCAATTGGGGATAAGAAATTCCAATTTGAGAAATACACGACCAAGAATTATACTACCGTCAATCAAGATTATTTTTATGTGGTTATTGAAGGTATGGAAGATGCTGTTGAAAGCGGTACAGCTGCGGCATCCAAAGTTAAAGACATTACCATTTGCGGCAAGACAGGAACCGCAGAGAATCCAGGAAAATCACATTCGGTCTTTGTTGGCTTTGCTCCTAAAGATAATCCTAAGATAGCGATTGCCGTTCTTGTGGAGCACGGTGGATGGGGTGCGGATTGGGCGACTCCTATAGCAACTTTGATGATTGAAAAGTATTTGACAGGAACGATTGCTCGCCCTGAAATTGAGAAAAGAATGATGGATGGCGTGATTCTCCCTGCTCCAAAACCTATAGTGAATTAATGAGAGAAAATAAGAGCATTCTTCAACATATAGATTGGGTGATGGTTACCCTGTATTTTGTTCTTATAACAATGGGCTGGATGTGTATCTATGCCTCTGTATATAATGAGGAACACAATAAATTAATAGACTTCAACCTGAATCATGGGAAACAATTAATATGGATTGGGGCTGGCTTATTAATCGCTTTATTACTCCTTATTATGGATGGAAAATTCTACTCTGCATTTGCATATATCATCTATGGGGTAACGCTGGTACTCTTGATCATCGTTCTATTAGTAGGAAGGAGAGTGAAAGGCTCGCAGTCGTGGTTTGAGATAGGGAGTTTTAAACTTCAGCCTGCCGAGTTTGCTAAGTTTTCTACCACATTGGCTCTTGCCAAATTCCTTTCTAACCCTAATATTAAATTAAAACAAAACAAAACAAAACTGTATGCCATTGCGCTGCTACTATTACCGATAGCATTAATCCTTTTGCAGAACGATACCGGCTCGGCATTGGTTTATTTCTCGTTCATCTTTGTATTGTACCGTGAGGGCTTAAGTGGGAATTACCTTTTACTTGGCTTTGCAGCTATCGTTATCTTTATTTTGGCTTTGTTGGTGGATAAAATAACGCTTATCATCATCTTTGGCTCTATTGTTTTGGCGTTTATTGTTTTGGTTCGGAAAACGAAGCGGAATATTTTTTCATTAGTCGGAATATTTTTAATCTGTTCGGGGATGGTATTGAGCGTGGACTATGTTTTTAATCATGTATTGCAGGAACATCAACGAACGCGAATAAATGTGTTGCTGGGGAAGGAGCAGGACTTAAAAGATAAGGGTTGGAATGTTCATCAGAGCATGATAGCGATTGGCGATGGTGGGTTTTTTGGCAGGGGATTTTTAAAGGGAAGCCAGACGACCTTCGATTTTGTGCCGAAACAAAGCACGGATTTTATTTTTTGTACGGTGGGGGAAGAGTTTGGATTTGTGGGAGTGTTTGTAGTCATCAGTTTGTTCATGATTCTGCTGGCGCGTATTATTTTTATTGCCGAGCGGCAGCGCAGTTCATTTTCGAGAATCTATGGTTACGGCGTGGCATCCATCCTCTTCTTTCATATCATGGTGAATATTGGGATGACGATCGGGTTGGCTCCAGTGATTGGGATTCCGTTGCCGTTTTTTACTTATGGCGGGTCGTCGTTGTTGGCATTCACGATGATGCTTTTTGTTTTTATCCGGCTGGATGCGCATCGGTTGCAGGTATTGTCTTAAATTATTAAATATAAAATTTTATTACATTATGAAATTAACAAAAAACCTTCTTCGCATCGTTTCAATCATCATCGTTATTCAGATGATGACCTCTAATTATTCCAAAGCCCAGTTTATCCAGGGATATGGCATCGCGATTGGCGGAACTTACAGCAACCAGCGTTTCCAATTCAAGAATATCTCTGCGACGGAAACCAAGTTTTTCCATATCGGGACGAATGCTGCCGTATTTTTCGAGATGGGGGATTATTATAATATCCGTTGGATTTCGGAGATTATGTATAATCGGAAGGGGGCGATGGATGAATTCCGGCTGGACATCAAAAAGAATAATGAGATTACGTATATCTCTTGGAATAACTACGCGAAATTCCGGAAGGAGCTGGATAATACCACGCCTTATGCCATTATCGGAGGGCGGCTGGAGTATAAAATGGGCGTGATAGACGGTGGATATACCGATACAGAGGGTGTGCACAATTCCAACTTCGCGACCATCCATGCCTGCATTTCGGGAGGTGTGGGGATGGAGTTTTTCATCCATTCCTCGGTGATACCGTTCCTCGAGGTGCAATATTTTACTGACCTGCCGCTGCCCATGTTCGAGGCTTATGTGAATGAAAGGGATGCTTACAAAAACCTACACGTCAGGAATATCGGTATCGAGGTGCGGTTGGGCTTCAAATTCTTGTTTCATGGCGGCACGAGCGACAAATGCCCACCGGTTTATGTCAGCCCGGGGGCATATTAGCGGAATAAGGTGTCGAGTTTTTGAAAAATGGTGTCGAGTTTTTGAAAAATGGTGTCGAGTTTTTGGAATAGGGTGTCGTATATTTTGGATGTGATCCCTCGAGAAAGCTCCGAAAAGTTTATTAGTTTTGCCATCGAATCATTAAAAAGTAACTAACATGGCAATACGAAGAGCATTTAATTTTAAGAAATGGATTGACGAAAACCGTCATCTGCTGAAGCCTCCGGTGGGCAATCAAATCGTTTATTCTGACACCGATGATTTTATCGTGATGGTCGTTGGCGGACCGAATTCGCGGAAAGATTATCACCTGAACGAAGGCGAAGAATTTTTTTATCAAATAGAAGGCGACATCATTGTGAAGATTATAGAAGATGGTAAGCCGGTAGATATTCCGATCAAAGAAGGGGAGATATTTTTGTTGCCTTCCCGAGTGCCACATTCGCCACAACGCGGAGCCAACACAGTCGGCTTGGTGATGGAGGTCATTCGCGAGAGTCAGGAACAGGACGGCTTTCTATGGTATTGCGAGAGCTGCGGGAATAAGCTGTATGAGGAATATGCGCACATCACCGATTTGGTGAAACAACTGCCTCCGATCATGAATAAATTTTATTCTTCCTTGGACTTGCGGACTTGCACACAATGCGGCACCGTGATGGAACCGCCTGTGAAATTATAAATAAAAGTTTAAGTTTTATTAGAAATAATTCACTAACCCGAACGAGATTTTTCCGCTCTTGAATTGGATGGCTTGGTTGTATTCACTTCCCAAAGCATAGCTGACGGACATAATTCCGAGCTTTGTTTGGAAGGTACTCCCTGCCCCGAACCCATAAGGAGTATCGGTGTTGATGGATGGATTATTCCGCATCAGATTTTTATACCATGCCTGATTGTAAAACACAAATAGGAAAGAGTTTTGTTCCATCAGATACCGGAATTCTACTTTTATGATATGGTAATTCGAGGCGTACAACGATTGCTCATCGAAGCCCCGCAAAGTTCTCAAGCCGCCAAAGCGAAATAGTTCGTTGCGGAATAAATCAGGAGCCTGGATGTAACCACCTTTCGCCCCGAGGTCTATCACGTTTCGCTGGGAAAGGGGAATGAAATAATCGAAGGTATATTCGGCACGGTATTCGGTGGAATTTAATCGGAGGGAATCATAGACCTCGGCATTGATCTTGGCATTTTTGTGGATGGTTTTTGTTCCTACCGAAGTCGTTGCTTCAAACGAATATCCGGATCGCGGATTCAGGCGATAATCCAGCCTTTCAGTCCGATACCCGATGCCATAATGATTGCTGGATATATCGGCAAACGAAGGCAACACGGTAATACTATCCAAACCACGGGCAGAAATGATGGTGGAGGATTTATGATTGTAAAAGACTTTAAAATAATTCCCTCCCGAGAGGAGGTATTGCAGCCCGATGTTTTCATCGAGATTCAGGTAGCTGGTATCTTGCTTGAACAATGAAAAATGGAAATCGAAACCAAACGGACTGCGAAGAACAAAGGGCATATTAAATTGAACTTTCAAATCCTGTGTTTGCGGTTGTGGCGATTGCCAGTTGAGGTCGAAGAGTTCGCCTTTGCTGTATGAATTATTTAATCGAAGATGAGCCTCCCCTGTAACCTGCACCTTCGCAACGGTAGGGTTGCCACCGGCAATTGTAGGGGCGGTATTGTTCGGAACAATGCCGATAACGCCATCGAACTGGCTTGCTTTCTTGTTATCAATATAGAGCAATATTTTGCAATTCTTCTCCAGAAAAATAACCTTGAATGGCTGCATGATATTCACAAAGGGCAGTTCCTTCAAACGGTCTGTGATTTTAATAACCAACGATTCGTTGTAAGCGTCGCCAGGTTTTATTCTGAGATAATTGTAGAGATATTGATCCGACACATCGGCAGTGCCTTTAATGAGAATACTATCCACTTTTACCACCATATTTTTGGTCAGTGCGAGCCTGGCATGGATATTATTTTGATCAAAAGAAATACTGTCTAATTTGATCGAAGCAAACGGATAGCCGTTGTTTTCGCAGTAGTTCAGAATCTTTTCCTGCAACCGCCTCACTTGGGTTTGGTTGAACGATTTCCCGGCATACAATTTATCGCGGAAACCCACTTCGCTCAAGATGCCTTCATCAACATTCCCCTTTTCAATCTTTGCCCAATGAACCACCGCACCGATATTCAGAAAGGCGATTTGATTCAACGAATCACCCGAAATACTATCGAAAGAGGCGGCAATATATCCCCTATCATAGATTTTAAAAAGCACCGATTGGAGTTCTTTGTTCCGCTGAATAAGATTTGGGAACGACTTTTTATACCCGATTTGATTGATGACTTCCGTGAAGGTTTTAGTAGTAGAAGTATCCGTAGGAACTATTTGAAGTGAGTAGTTCGATTGGGCATTCACCTGAAAAGTAAAGATTCCAAGGAACATTAAAAGGCAACAAAGTCCATCTACAGACCTTTTATACCCTGCCGAATGACCTTTTTTCCGTACGGAACACCAACTTTTCCGTACGGAAAAGTTGGTGTTCCGTACGGAAAAGTTGGTGACCCGTACGGAAAAGTTGGTGTTCCGTATGGAAAAGTTGGTGTTCCGTACGGAAAAGTTGGTGTTCCGTATGGAAAAGTTGGTGTTCCGTACGGAAAAGTTGGTGCTCCGTACGGAAAAGTTGGTGCTCCGTACGGAAAAAACTCTGAACCGACCGGATAAATTCCTCATAAAACCTAATCTCATGGTATCTGCCAGATGATTTCCTGTAATCCTTGTTGCTTTAATAGTACGTTGGTCTTCGAGAAATGGTTGTTGCCAAACCACAATCCTTGATTGGCAGACATGGGAGAGGGATGCCCAGATTGTAAAATGGTATGCCGCGATTCATCAATCAGCACCTTCTTTTGTTTGGCATATCCACCCCAAAGCAGAAAAATTAACCCCTTGCGACTATCGGACAATTTCTGGATAACGGCATTAGTGAATACTTCCCAGCCCTTGCCCTGATGCGAGGCGGGTGTACCTGCCTTCACCGTCAAGATAGCATTTAATAAAAAGACCCCCTGCCTTGCCCACGGAACGAGGTTTCCATTGGAATAATTCATCGGTATCCCCAGGTCGGCTTCAATCTCTTTATAAATATTCAGGAGGGATGGTGGCAGCTTGATTCCGTCCTGAACCGAGAAGCAAAGACCATGCGCCTGCCCCATTCCGTGATAAGGATCTTGCCCGAGAATCACCACTTTCACCGCATCGAAGGGCGAAAGGTTGAAGGCATTAAATATCTGCTGCCCGGGAGGGAAAATCACCGCTCCGTTATTCTTTTCATGGATAAGAAACGATTTTAATTCCGCGAAATAAGGCTTCCGGAATTCTTTTTGGAGGTGCTGTTTCCAGCTATCTTCTATTTGAGGATTAATATTGGTCATGGATTAGTATTAAAAAGAATGAACGGAGATTCGAACAATCCATTGTTAAAAGATTTCGGGTTACGGGGAATTATCTTATCGTAGAATTTCATAATTTTGCATGGTCGCCAAGAAGCAAAATTACAGTTTTAAAATTTATAAAATACCAAGAATAAAAAAACAGGATAACATTTTCCGTCCATAACCGTTAAAAGAAATTAATAAAAAAATAGCCACAATGAAGAAGACAATCTTAGTAATCGCAATTGCCGCCATCGTAATGGGGCTGGTATCATGCAAAGCCCATGAGCGTTGCCCCGCTTATGGAAGTAAAGGAACTCCTGCCAAGACCGTAGTAGGCTAAGTAGGGCGGGATTCGCAATCCCGCCCAGGTGAGAGGGAAGTTCGTAGTAATTAAGAATTAATCGAACAGTTCCCTGCCGGACACTTTGTTTTCGAGTTTCAGCAGCCAATCTTTTCTCCAAAGCCCTCCGCCATATCCTGTTAAATCTCCATTACTCCCGATCACCCTGTGGCATGGAGTAATGATGGAAATCGGATTCCGACCATTGGCAGTACCCACCGCTCGTATGGCTTTTACGTTGCCGATGCGCTTCGCTAATTGAAGATAAGAGATGGTTTCGCTGTATGGAATCTCGATCAATTTCTTCCAAACCGTTAGTTGAAATTCGGTACCCTGGATGTCTAATTTCAAATCAAATTCCGTACGCTTACCCTCGAAATATTCCTTGATTTGAGTTGCTGCATCCCGCAATTCAGGCGGGGTAATAGTATCCGAAGTTATATCTTTATCAAGAAAAATTAACGAAGAAAGACCGACATCAGTAGCTACCAATTCCATCGTCCCAATCGGGCTTTTGAAATAGGATTGATAAGTATTTTGAGGCATAAATTATTTAGGCGGATATTCAAAGAACTTCAACTTTCCTTGGGTATCGCGAGCTTGCTTCCAGTCCTTTATTTTTAATTCAATACCCGCGATGGCGGCGGTAGGGAAATCCATTTGGAATTCGTTGCAAAGGCTCGCACCGAAGGATGATATATCCGGGTTATGCCCTACCAGCATCACCATTTTCAAATCCTTATCCAGAGAGGATAAAACATCCCGATAGCCCGCTACTCCGTGTTCGTACAGGCTTTTATTAATCAGAATATCGTCATTGGGATACCCGAGCATCCACGCTATTATCGAGCCTGTGCCGTTAGCTCTCACGGCATGGCTGGTAATGATTACATCGGGGAAATACTTGTGCTTCCTCAACCATTTTCCCATCAAACAAGCATCTTCAACACCCCTTTCCTCCAAGGTGCGATCAACATCTTGAATGTCGAACATAGCCTTGGACGCTTTGGCATGCCGAACAAGAAGAAGGGTTTTCATGAAGGTAAATTCCTACATCATTTCCGTTATCAGTCCAGGCAATATCCCGAGTAATAACGTGGCGATGGCGGTAATGATAAGGACCAATTGGTATGCAGGAAAGATGCTTAATTTCTCTTCGCTTCCTTCTTTGAAATAAGCGGCTATAATGACCTTGAAATAATAATAAACACCAATTGCAGAATTGAAAACTGCCAAAACAACTAACCATGTATAACCAGCACTGATAGTATTGGCGAAAAGATAATATTTTGCAAAGAAACCTCCGGTAATTGGAATACCAGCTAACGATAGCATAGCAATAGTCAAGGTAAATGCCATGAAGGGACTTCGCTTTGCTAAACCATTGAAGGTATCTATAGAATCATTCTCTTGATGTGCTGCTTTTATCATTAATAATACTGCAAATGCGGTAATGGTCGCAACAGAATAAGCTGCCGTATAAAGCAATATGGCGATGAAGGAAGATTCTTTTAAAGCAATAATAGCAAGCAGCATATATCCGGCATGTGAGATGCTTGAGAATGCAAGCATTCGTTTGAAATTGTTTTGATAGACCGCCGTGATATTCCCTAAGAACATCGTGAGGACTGCCAGGATGCATAGTATTGGAACGAAGTGTTCGGTGATGCTCGAGAAGCAGGTGAAGAACAATCGCAGGAAGGCTGCAAATCCAGCGATCTTGACGACTGTTGCCATGAATGCAGTAATTAATGTTGGGCTGCCTTCATACACATCTGCCGTCCAGAAATGGAATGGAACGATGGATATTTTGAATGCCAAACCTACCATCATTAATAAAATTCCGACATAGAATATTGTGGGTAATGAGGCATGATTTTCGATGACATAATCCTTGATTCCATGTAAGTGGAAAGTGCCAGAAGCACCGTATAACAGCACGATTCCGAACAATAAGAATCCCGTGGCGAAGGATCCCATGAGGAAATATTTCAGCGATGCTTCATTAGATGCCAGGCTGGTTTTCTTGCTTCCTGCTAATATGTATAACGAGATGGAAAGCGTCTCGATGCCGATAAATAACATGGCGAGATTGGAATAAGAAACCATTAATATGGCACCGATGATGGTGAAGATGATGATGGAATAATTGTCTTCGAGATGGTCGGTATTTTTCTTGAAATATTGTCCTGAAAGAAGGAATACGAGGATTGAAACAGCAAGGATTAAATTGGTAAATGAGACTGCCCAATTATCAAAATAAAGCATGTCGTTGTAATAATGGATATTGGTATTCCATTCCATCGTGTTGATGCCAATCACCGCTAACAGTCCCAGTAAAATCATTGGCAGCAACGCCTTCTTGAAGTTGTAAACCCCAACGAACATCGTGGCGAGACCTAATGCTGATAATATGATTATTGCTTTCATCGAGGTTTAATGGCTCATGTAATTTGGGACGACGGGATTGATAAATTCTAAGAATAGATTCGGGTAGATACCGATGAGGAAAACAAGTGCGCAGATGATAAGCAGAACAGAGGTTTCGACGGTGGTTAATGGCCTGAAGCTTTCGGTGATGGAATTTGTGGTTCCCAGCATAACCCTTTGATAAGATTTGAGCATGTAGTAAGCTCCAAGGATGATTGTTAATCCAACGAATGCTGCTATCCAGGCATTGTATTGGAATAGTCCGGTGAGGATTAAGAACTCGCCGGGAAAGCCATTGGTTAGCGGCAATGCGACGCTTCCTAAAAGAATAATCATGAAGAATATTGCGAATAAAGGATTGACGTTTGCTATGCCTCCAAGTTCTGAAATGGTTCTTGTTTTTGTTCTTCTTTCGATGATGTCAACGATGAAGAATAAGCCGACTGCATTGACACCGTGGGTAAGCATTTGCAAGACACCTCCGGATAATCCTTGTTGCTTTTGGGAGAGTAAACCGGCTGCTATTAATCCCACATGGGCAATGGAAACGTATGCTATCAATCGTTTTAAATCCGATTGAATTAATGCAATGCACGAGGAATAAATCACTCCGATGACTGCTAATAGTATTGCATACTTTGCATAGTCTTCAACAGCATTTGGTACGATTGGAAGTAACCAGCGAAGTAATCCGAACAAGCCCATTTTAAGCATGATTCCGGAGAGCATCATGGTGCCGGAAGTCGGTGCATTGGTGTAGGTATCGGGCTGCCATGTATGTAATGGAAAGATCGGAATCTTGATGGCGAAGGCAATAAAGAATGCCCAGAATATCCATGCCTCTGCGCCTCTTGGTAAGGTCAATCCGGTTAAGGATTTAAGGGCGAATGAATGGTCTGGTGTTTGGTTGTATAAATAAATTAATGCGACGAGCATCAACAAACTTCCGAACAACGTATAGATGAAGAATTTGAAGGTGATTCGGATTCTGTTTTCGCCACCCCATAAGGCTGCGATGAAGTAAATCGGTATCAATGCAAGCTCCCAGAAGACATAGAAAAGGAACCCGTCTAAGGAGATGAAAACGCCCACCAATGCCATCTCCATCAGCAATAATAATCCATAAAATGCACTTGGGTTTTTGATGTTATTAGTGAAGGAAGAGAAGATAATCAGTGGTGTCAGGAAGGTTGTTAAAAGTACCATCATAAGGCTGATGCCATCTAAACCTACATTGAAATTGATACCAAGAGAATGAACCCAGGAGCAGTTAGTGATGAATTGTTCGCCACCATTTTTATCGAATTGGAAAAGGATAACTAAGGTTATGAGCAGCTCTATAATTGAGAATCCTAAAGCAAGATTACGGACTTTATCGGATTTGATTGCAAAGACAATCAGGGCAGCGAGAAGCGGAACTATTAGGAGGGCAGTGAGCATTAGGGATTGTTATTGGATATTCAGACCTGTTATTTTTAAGCGGCGCAAATTTAGAAAAAAAATAATCTTTGAAACAACCAAACATTCCTGTGAAAAATTCTCCAACCCTCTTTTTGGAGCCTCCAAAAGCCCCAATTTTATCCTTTTATAAGCTAAAACCTTCCGTAAGCATCAAATAAATTTCTACAGCCTTAATGGAATTTTTCTTAACCTTAATGGAAATTTCAATAGGCTTAATAGAAATTTCATTAGGCTTAATAGAATTTTCAATAGGCTTAAAGAAATAATCTTTAAGGTTAAAGTGCAGCACTTTAAGCTTAAAGATTATTTCATTAACCTTAAGGAAATTTTCCTTAAGCCTAAAGATTTTTTAGGAGAATTTGCAGGAATTTGGGGGAGGAATGGAAACTTTTTGGGAGGAATCCACTCCTATAGTATAGGTACTATTTCTTCGGGGAATAAGGAATAGGATTTTTATGGCAATAATTTTTTTAAAAGCAATGCCGAACCGGAAGAAGCGAAGAACCCATTTTTTTTATACATTTGCCGCCTTATTAAATTAATTACAGACAAAATGAAAACCATAAAACTAATTCTTCTGATGCTCCTCACCATCGGCATCCTCCCTGGCGAAGCCCAAAACATGACTCCGGAAACACTTTTTAAGCTCGGCAGAGTGAGCGAACCACAACTATCGCCAGACGGGAAAGTGATCGTCTATAATATCCGAACCTACAACCTGCAAAGCAACAAAGGGAACTCGGATATTTATCGCATCAATGTTGATGGTAGTGCCCGAGTGCTCCTTGCCGGAGATTCAGCCAATGAAACAGCAGCCCGCTGGAGCGCAGACGGCAGCAAGATATTTTATTTATCCAACAAAACCGGCAGCACCCAACTCTGGCGGATGGATGCCAATGGCGACAACAAGATTCAGGTAAGTAACTATAGCAGCGATATTTCCAACTATGGGATGTCCGCCCATGAGGCGATGCTCTGGTTCACGACCGATGTAAAGATTGATAAAACAACGCAAGATATTTACCCCGACCTCCCGAAAGCAACGGGGAGAATCATTGATAATTTAATGTATCGCCACTGGGATGAATGGGCAGACGGCACTTATTCGCATGTATTTATGGCAGCCTATAAAGACGGCAAGATGCTTAATGAAAGTGTCCGCGATATGATGCAAGGAGAACGCTTCGATTGTCCTATGAAACCGCATGGCGGCGAGGAACAAATAACCTGGAGCCACGAGGAAAAAAGGATTGCCTACACCTGCAAAAAATTGTCAGGGAAGGACTACGCCACAACCACCAATTCGGATATTTATGTAACGAATATCATTAATGGCTCGACGGATAATATCAGCGAAGGGATGATGGGGTATGATGTCAATCCACGGTTCTCTCCCGATGGACATAAGATTCTTTGGATGAGCATGAAAACGGCAGGATATGAAGCCGACAGAAACAGGCTTTTCCTCTATGACTTCGATTCCAAGACCAAGAAAGAACTTACCGAAGGCTTCAAATACAGTGTCGAGAAGGCAGAATGGAGTCCTGATGGAAAGGTGATTTATTTCCTCGCAGGGATTAATGCCACCGAGCAGGTGTATTCCTTAACAATGGAGGCGAATGGGAAAAATACCATCAAACAAATTACGAATGATAATGCCGATCACACCGACTTTAGTTTAGTGAATAACGGGCATGAGAATGTAATGGTAACTTCCATGATGTCCATCTCCTTACCTACCGAGTTATTCAATATTAACCTTACCACCGGAGCCGCCACCCAAATAACTTACACGAATCGTGATGTTTTGAGTAAAATAAAGATGGGCAAGGTCGAGAAACGCATGGTAAAGGCTACCGATGGCAAGGACATTCTCACATGGGTTATCTACCCTCCCGATTTCGATGCGACCAAGAAATATCCTGCTTTGCTGTATTGCCAAGGAGGACCACAGAGCACCGTAAGCCAGTTCTTTTCTTACCGATGGAACTTCCAGTTGATGGCTGCCAATGGGTATATTATTGTTGCCCCGAACCGTCGCGGACTTCCTTCGTTCGGGGAGGAATGGAATGCAGAGATTAGTGGCGATTGGGGCGGACAGGCTATGAAAGATTTATTAAGTGCCATTGACGATGTATCCAAAGAAACTTTTATCAATAAAGAAAAATTGGGAGCGGTAGGTGCCAGTTTTGGCGGGTACACCGTGTATTGGTTAATGGGGCATCACAATAAAAGATTCAAGACCTTCATTGCCCACGATGGCGTGTTCGACCTGACCAGTATGTATGGAACTACCGAAGAACTTTGGTTTCCTGATTACGACCTTGGCGGACCTTATTGGAAGACCCCGATGCCCGAAAGTTATGCCAAGTTCTCGCCGCATAACTTCGTGAAGTATTGGGATACCCCGATACTGATCATCCATAATGAAAAGGACTTCCGCGTACCGGTAGAGCAGGGTATGGAAGCCTTCACGGCTGCCCAGTTAAAGAATATCCCGAGCCGGTTTTTATGCTTCCCGGATGAGAATCACTGGGTGCTGAAACCACAAAACTCGGTGCTGTGGCAACGTATCTTCTTCGATTGGTTGGGAAGAACGCTGAAGTAGTTTGAAATGTCAATAATAATTTTTAACTTTGCACTCTGAAATAAAAAACAAGATAAACATTTATTAAATAATTTAACAATAAAAAGAATGAAGAAATTAACAACAATCAGTTTGGTGCTGCTGCTGGCGGTACTGTTTTGTGCTCCTGCCGCTATTGCCGGGACGTCCTTAAAATTAGATAAAGAGACTTACCTGAAAGCCGGGACTAAGTTGGTTTACGCCATCGAGAGGGATGGGAAAAAGTATGACCTTAACATTCAGATTCTCGGTCTTACGCCGGATGTACGGTTCCGGTGGGATATGACTGCGCCGATGAATAAAAACGGCATTATGACCCTGATGCCCGATGCCAGAGAATCTGCCGGAGGCATCATTACCAACCTCGGGGAAGGCATGGTGAATCTGCATGACCTGACCGCGATTTGGTTGAGCAATACCCTGATGGATAAAATAAAGAATGCCGGAGGAATATTAATGACCGTGGATGGCAACGCACTTGCTTGCAAAGTAATGCACGATACCCCTTCGCCATTGCAGGTATTAATTGATGGAAAGGATGCCCAACTATCCACCATTACGATACATAACGGGATGACGGATGCCACAAAAAAAACCATCACGGTGCTGGATTCTAAAGACTTCCCTATCATCGTGCAGATGAATATGGGCTGGACGATGACCTTAAAGTCCATCACGAATTAAATACGGATATCCCTTAAAAAAGAAAGCCCTCCGATTCATCATCGGAGGGCTTTTTTATTAAACGAAAAACCGATTTCTTTTTTACTGTCCCCAGAAAGGTTTTGGGTCAGACCAAACTTTTAATGGATTGGCTCCATCGTAAGCAACCTCCAAATTGTAGCGAGTTCCGCCAGGACAATCGGTAATTATTAAATGACTTTTTTCGTGGACATGTACCTCGCGAACCGCGCCAGTGGAGAGATTCGTGATACGGATGTGCGTTCCGAAACAATGCTTTTCTGAAGGCACAATCGCGACTTTAAACATTCCTGAAACACCTTTAACAGGGTCAATATCTTTAATTACCGCTTGAGCCATCACGCCTACTTCTCCGCCTGTTTCAGCCATCACTCCACCAGTACTCTCCAACTTCGACAGCACGCCAAGATGAAGCACATTAGCCTTCGTCATGATGACCGACAAAGCATCCTGATAAGGCACCAAAAGTTCTTGGGCTTCCTCTTTCTGGATATCGGTGCCCGTAATGCCGATTTCATCCGCTTCATGCCACGCAGACCCTGTCGAGTTACACGTCGCCTCCGTGCCAGCATCCCAAGTAAAATTAGGATTCAGATGAATACCCGTAGAGCCTGCTACCCAGGTCCGGTTGACCTTGACGTAAATCTCCCGCATCTCCTCGAGGGTCTTGCCCTTGAAATACTCAATTAATTTTGGTGTATGCATATCTTTATTTATTTTATTAAGGCTGCAATAATACGATTAAATCCATTAAACCAACTTTTCCAAGATTTTTATCGTGCATTCTTTTCTTCCAAGGAAATTTTAGTCATCCCAAAAAACGGGTTTAGGTTTTCGGAAAACGGGTTTAGGTTTTCAAAAAACGGGTTTAGGTTTTCGGAAAACGGGTTTAGGTTTTCGGAAAACGGGTTTAGGTTTTCAGAAAACGGGTTTAGGTTTTCGGAAAACGGGTTTAGGTTTTCACAAAACGGGTTTAGGTTTTCACAAAACGGGTTTAGGTTTTGACGGTTTTTAGGGTCGTTTTAGGGGTATTTAACGATAGAAAAGGGGCTTGCGCCCAATTAAATACAGGGTTTCTATTAGTAATTTCAGTTTTGGAGGAGCTTTCAATCTCCCCCCACCCTGTTTTTCAAATTCAAGGCATCCTGATTTTGGAGATGTCATCCTGATTTCCTATTTTTGCATCCTATAAAAATTTTATCAGACACTAATTAATAATATCATGAAGAAAATCTTTACAACAATGTTCCTGTTCGCCGCATTCATCGGCTGGAGCAATTTTAGTAATGCGTGTACTACTTACACTCCTGTTATTACCCCAAGCGGTCCGACTACGTTTTGTGTAGGGAATTCCCTAATACTTACCTCCGCGACGTATGCTTCATACCAATGGAGCAATGGGGCAACGACCCCTTCCATAACTGTTACTACTTCGGGTACTTATGGGCTTACCACTACTGATGGTATGGGATGTACGGGAGTCAATTCGCAAACAGTTACGGTCGTTATGAATCCTATCGTTATGATTACTCCTAGCGGACCGACCACCTTCGCTATTGGCGATTCAGTTATTTTGGATGCAGGGGTGTATCCCAATTATGTTTGGAGTAATGGGGCAACCACGGAGGCTATCACGGTAACTGCCACAGGCAGCTATTGGGTAACCGTTACCGATAATAATGGCTGCACCGGAACGGCTTCGCAAATTGTTACGGTTACCCCCTGTTCGGCTGCCTTCCTGATGGATGTGGACACTATTCCGCATCATTATATCATCATCAATAATGCCATCGGCGTATCTCCTATTCATTACGATTGGAGCTGGGGAGACAGCCTGCATGATACCATTCCATACCCTACCCATACCTACGCCGATACTGGCTATTATACTATCTGCTTAACGATAACCGATGCCGCCGCATGCAGTAATCAATTCTGCCTTACGGGATATCATGTCGCGAGACTATCTTCTAATACCATGGCTACGGTTACGGTTCGGAATCCGTTCAATACCGGAATCTGCGACTGCATAGATGATTTTGGAATATCGGTTTATCCAAACCCGACCAAGGATCATCTGAACATTCATACTCCCTCGGCATCGGGGCGGCTGACCATCACGAATATTTTAGGCAGTACCGTATTCCGCCAAAGCCTCTCCCAGAAGGATACTTGGTTAGATATTTCTGCATTGAAGGCAGGGATTTATTTCTATGAGATCAACGGAAACAGAGGGCGGTTCATCAAAGAATAAGGGCGGCACAAGGAAAAACAGAACATGAAGAATAAGGACTAAGAGCGGTAATCTGATTATCGCTCTTTTTTATTTGTGAAACTAACAATAATTTATCTATTTTTGCCACGTAATAATTAAACAAAAGGGGATGCCGAAAACCTTACAGAGTAAGCGAACATTAAACATAGTAATAATGAAACAAAAAATTAACAAATTCTTTACACCACGATTCCTGAATCTGGTTTGTATCTTAACGATGGTCTTGGGGATGATGACCACTACCAGTAATGCGCAGTATTGCTCCGCCTACGCCACCACCAATGGCTGCGACAATACCACCGAGAGTATCAGCAATGTTACCTTCGGAACAATTAACAACAACTCCACCTGCGATGGGGGCAATCAGTACCAAGATTTCACCGGTATCTCCACCGATGTTATCCGCGGACAATCGTATGACATCAGCGTAACGGCACCTTACTACTTCGGTACGGATGACGACTTCGGGGTATGGATTGATTTCGACCACAACGGCGTTTTCGATGACTATGAGAAACTCGTCCTCACCTCTGCCGAGACCGCCACAGGGAATATCTTAATCCCTAATTGGGCATTAACCGGAAACACAACGATGCGTATCAGAATGACCTACACCCCGATCAATCCTCTCGACCCATGCGGCGAGGCATTGTTCGGCGAAGTAGAAGATTATAGCGTGAATATTACCCTTGCTTCCACTCCTAACATTACCAATTTCTCCCCGAATAACGGTTGCGGAGGTTCTACTCCAGTCGTAATAACAGGGTCTAACTTCACGGGAACTACCTCCGTAACCTTCGGTGGTACAGAAGCCCAATCCTTCACCGTTGACAATGATGGACAAATAACGGCTGTACCTGCATCAGGAACTACAGGAGCGATCGGCGTAACAACGCCTACCGGGAATGGTTTCAGCGCAGGGGCTTTCACCATCAATGCTCCAGGTGCTTGGCTTGGAATATCGAATGATTGGTTCGACCCAGCAAACTGGTGTGGCGGCGTAATACCTACCTCTTCGGTTGATGTAATCATAGCTTCCGGCACACCCTTCCAACCATTGATTAATGGAGCAGGAGCGGTTTGTAATCATATCACCATTAGCGGCAGTGCTTCGTTAGAAGTTGCCACATCGAATGTATTTACCGTTTATGGCAACTGGATAAATAACGGAACCTTCACAGCAAATAGCAGCACCGTTGTATTCAACGGAACCTCTACCATCAGCGGAACTACCACGAACTATTTCTTCCATATCAATATCTATGGAACACTGACAGGTCCTGCATCAGGAGCAATTTATTGTGCTGGCGACTGGTTGAATAATGGAACTTGGAATCATAATAACTGTACTACTAATTTCAATGGAACAACCACCATCAGCGGCACGACGATAAATTATTTTTATCATATTACCATTATCGGTATCTTCACAGGTCCTGCTTCAGGGAATATTTATGTTGGAGGAAATTGGGTAAACAACGGAACTTGGAATCATAACAACGGAGCGGTTAACTTCAATGGCTCTACGGTTATCAGTGGTTCCACGATTAATTACTTCTATCATATTTACATCATCGGCAGCCTCACCGGACCGAGTTCAGGGAATATGTATTGTGGAAGAGATTGGGTGAATAATGGCACCTAGATTCATAATAACTGTGGTGTCTATTTCAATGGAACAACAGGTATTAGTGGTTCTTCCTCCAATTCATTCTATCATATTACCATCTCCGGAACTTTAACTGGTCCTTCGGCAGGAGATCTTTATTGTGGAGGCGATTGGATTAACAATGGAACCTGGAATCATAACAACTGCGGAGTTCATTTCAATGGAACTACCTCAATGAGTGGTTCATCCACCACTTCTTTCTTCGATGTATTTATTACTGGTACCTTAACAGGACCATCAACGAACTTCTATTGCGGAGGCAATTGGACAAACAATGGAACTTACAACCACAACAACGGACAAGTCTCCTTCAATGGAACGACTGTTATCAGCGGTTCTACGGTTAATTACTTCTTCGATATTACCATCATCGGTATCTTCACCGGACCATCGTCAGGGAATATCTTTATTGGCGGTAATTGGATAAATAATGGTACATGGAATCATAATAATTGTGGCGTTACATTCAATGGAAACACCTTGATAAGTGGAACGACTATCAATTACTTCTTTGATATTACCATCATCGGAATATTGACAGGACCTTCTGCTGCAAGTTTCTATTGTGCCGGCAATTGGTATAACACTGGCACCTTCACGAACAACAATGCTTCCATTTACTTCAATGCCACGACAGGCGGGCATACTATCGGCGGAAATTTAACAGGTGCCAATGCCTTTTACTACATCTTTTTTAATGGAGCAGGTGGCGGCTGGAGCTTCTCCAACCCTGTAGATTTCTCCGGTAATTTTACCATCAGCAATGGAACGGTTACGGCACCATCAGGACAGAATATTAATGTATCAGGCGACTGGAATAACAATGGTACATTCATCCCCAATGGCGGTACTGTTACCTTCACCGGAACTACGACCCTTAGCGGATTTGCTATTTATACATTCTACAATATCACTATCACTGGAACGCTGACCTGTCCTTCATTAGGTGCAATAACGGTTAATGGAAATTGGATAAATAATGGAACTTTCATCCATAATAATGGAACTGTTACTTTTAATGGAAATACCACCTTGAGCGGTACTTCTACCTTCTCGTTTTATAACATTAATATTAGCGGCATATTGACAGCTCCAGCAGTTAATTTCTATATGTATGGAAATTGGGTGAATAACGGAACCTTTAATCATAGCAACGGAATTGTCAGCTTTAGCGGAACTACAATCATTACAGGATCAACCATTACTTCCTTCTTCGATATTTATATTTATGGAATATTAACGGGGCATGCAACCAACCTTTATATCTATGGCAACTGGGTAAATAACGGAACATGGCTTCATAACAATGGTAAATGTACCTTTAATGGAACAACCTTGATTAGCGGCACTACCATTAATTACTTTTATGACATTCAGATCGTCGGAATCTTAACGGGACCATCAGGAATCAATATTTATATTGATGGTAACTGGATAAATAACGGTACTTGGAATCATAACAACGGCACCGTTGTTTTCAACGGAACAACTTTGATTAGCGGCACAGCAATAAGTTACTATTATAACATCACCATAACAGGTACATTGACAGGACATGCTACTAATTATTACGTTGCCAATGGCTGGATAAACAACGGGGTTTATAATCACAACAACGGCAAGATTACCTTTAACGGAAACACGCTGATAGCGGGCTCTAATTACAGTTCCTTCTTTGATATTACGATTGTCGGTATCTTAACCGGACCTTCTTCTTCTAATGTATATATAGGAGGTAATTGGGTGAATAACGGAACTTGGAATCACAATAATTGTTTGGTAACTTTTATTGGAACTACTACCATTAATGGCTCTTCGATAACTTCTTTCTTCGATATTATCATTAACGGAACACTTACAGGACATGCTACTAATATGTACATCGGCGGTAACTGGACTAATAACGGCACATGGAATCATAATAATGGCAAATGTTCTTTCAACGGAACAACATTGATTGACGGAACTGTTATTTCTTCATTCTTTGATGTATTCATCACTGGGGTTTTAACAGGACATACTACCAACATGTTTGTTGCTGGTGATTGGACTAACAACGGGACATGGAATCATAACAATGGCAAGTGTACTTTCAATGGAACATCAACTATCTTCGGGTCTTCGATAACATCGTTCTTCGATGTATTCATTACCGGAACATTGACAGGGCATCCTACTAACATTTACATTGCAGGAAACTGGACTAATAATGGTACATGGAATCATAACAACGGTAAATGTTCTTTCAATGGAACATCAACTATCTTCGGGTCTTCCATAACTTTCTTTTATGATATTTCCATCACCGGAACATTGACCGGGCATGGAACAAATATGTGGATTGCAGGTAACTGGATAAATAATGGAACATGGAATCATAACAATGGTAAATGTTCTTTCAATGGTACTACTACTATCAGTGGTTCTTCAACGAATTACTTCTATAATATTACCATTACTGGAATCTTAACAGGACCTTCGGCTTTGAACATTTATATTGCAGGTAATTGGATAAATAATGGAACATGGAATCATAACAATGGCGGCTGTACCTTCAATGGAACAACAACCATTAGTGGTTCTTCAACATCATCTTTCTTTGATGTATTCATAACTGGTATATTAACCGGGCATATTACGGACATGCACATTGCTGGCAATTGGACAAACAATGGAACATGGAATCATAACAATGGCAAATGTACCTTTGATGGAACTACGTTGATTGCTGGTTCATCGGCTTCTTCCTTTTATCATATAACCATTAGCGGCATCTTAACAGGATCTTCTTCAACGAACATTTACATTGCTGGCAACTGGATTAACAATGGTACTTGGAACCACAACAACTGCACCATCATCTTCAATGGAACGGTTGCGCAATTCATTACAGGAGTTAGTGTCTATTATAATTTCACCATCAACAATACTGCTGGGATTACCTTGAACGATAATATCATCATTAATGCAGTCCTTACATACACCAATGGTAAGATTGCCACAGGTGTTCACACGATGGAATTAGGTGAAAACGCTTCATGTTCTGGTGCCGGAACTGGTAAATACACCACAGGTATTATCAAATTAAATGTGCCTAATGGCTGTACTTGTTCTAAGACTGCGCCTATCGGTGATGCCCTATATGGTGGCTTGGATATTCAATTCTATAATACAACGGCAAGCGGGTATATTACCATAACCGTTGGTGCAAGCGATGCCAATGAATCATATATTTCAGGAATTGATCAAAGTAGAAAGATTAACCGTTACTGGTATCTTGTGGGTTCGCAAAGCAGTTTGGGAACGTATGATATTACCTTCAACTTTGAGGCAGGAAACATTATTGGTGGTGCGAATCCTAACTTGTTTGTCATCAAGAAATTTAATCCTAACACTTGGACATCGGCTACTGTAAGCACCTTGACTTCAACATCTTCCAAAGCTACCGGATGCACTACGTTCGGTGATGTAGAAGTTGGTATCTTAGCGAATTCAACACCGCTTACAGCATCTTCTTCTGGAGCTAATGTTAATTGTCATGGTGGAACAACATCGGTTACCGTTTCTGCAACGGGAGGCACTTCGCCTTACACCGGAACAGGTTTATTCACGGTGAATGCAGGAACTTACACCTATACCGTTACCGATAATGTTGGCAGTACGGCAACGACGACCATCACTATTAACGAACCTGTATTAGCGTTGTCTGCGACTACTTCTTCAACCAATGTTTCGCCGTGTAATGGCGGTAACAACGGTGCTGCAAGTGTATCTGCAAGTGGGGGCACAGCAGGATATTCTTATTCATGGAGCACTGCTGCAACCACTTCTTCCATCAATACTTTGACAGCAGGAAGCTACACCGTAACCGTTACTGATGCGCATGGTTGTACCACAACTTCTGTTGCAACGGTTACACAACCGGCTGCCATTAACCTTACTGTTGCAGGATTTAGGAGCGTTTGTTTTGGGAATACAACAACCCTTACGGCAAGTGGCGCAACATCCTATTCATGGTCTCCTTCTACGGGATTAAACACCGTAACCGGTGCTGTGGTGAACAGCCATCCTACTACATTAAGCCCCATTACTTATACCGTAACGGCAACACTTAATGGATGCACCGCCACCAGTTCGGTAACGGTAACACCTTATAATCCTACCTTCACCTTTACTTCTACCAATGTAGCTTGTAATGGCGGTAATACAGGATCCATCACCATTACTCCTGGTGCAGGAAATTCGTCATACACGTACAAGGCTACCAACACTTTGAACAATATTACCACGACCCAAGCGACTAATACATTCACAGGCTTAACACCTTCGCAATACAAGTTGCAAATTGTGGATGTTACAGGATGTCCTTCGCAAATAGTGCCTAATGTAACTTACTCCATCATCACGCAGCCATCGGCAGTAGGTTTGACGGCAGCCAAAACAAATGTTACTTGCAATGGCTCTAACAATGGTGTAATAACCCTCACGGGCAGCGGAGGAACGGGTGTTAAAACATATTCTGATAACAACGGTGGCAGCTACCAAGCTGGCAATGCTTTCTCGTCATTAGCCCCTGGCACTTATGCCTGCGTGGTGAAGGATGCAAACGGTTGTTTGAGCACTTCGTTGAATGTGATTATTACACAGCCTACCCCGATTACCTTCACCACTGCTACTGTGAAATCCAGCACCTGCATCAACAATTCAGGGAGTATCATAGTATATGCAACAGGCGGAACTGGTGTGTATAATTACTCAAAGAATAATGGCGGAGCATGGCAAACGGGATACACCTTCAGCAGCCTTGCCCCTGGCACTTATTCGATAAAAGTAAAAGATGCTAACGGATGTATGAGCACCACTACCAACGTAGTCGTAGCCTGCAATGCAAGGGAAGAAGAAGCGACGACGATCGGCTCTACCATCTTCTCGGTGTATCCGAACCCTGCAAACGACCATGTTACGGTAACCTATTCTAACACGAAGGAAGAAGCGGTAACGATCAGCCTGACCGATATTACAGGAAGATTGATATTCTCCACAAATACCACCTCCATCATTGGCGACAATCAGTATTTGATGAACACTGCCGAGATATCGAAAGGTATTTACATGCTGACCCTTCGTAGCGGCGATGCGGTATTACAGAGCAAGCTCGTAATACAATAGTCAGTTATTCTTAATTAAAATTGAAGCCCTCCCGATGCTCTATCGGGAGGGCTTTCTTTTTGCAATGAAATAATTGAATCCATCCTCCTGAAAGGTTTTTCTCCTTTTAGGTATGAATCTTTAGGAATTCCATTAGTCAAAACCTGACAGGAGAAAAACCTGTCAGGAGTTTGGGTCAGACCTCAACTTTACTAAAGCTCAAAGCTTTAGTAAAGTTTTTATCAACTATTTTCCACAAAAAAAACATAGCTTCGGCTGGAAAAAACATAGCTTCGGGAGAATAAAACACAGCTCCGCTAAAAAATGCGGAAGCTCCGCTACAAAAAAACATAGCTCCGCTGCAAAAAAACACAACACATCAGTCACCAGCAAGAGCACCGCTACGAATGGCGACAACTTTTCTTTGATTTGGAATAGAAAATTAGTCGAATGAGGCAAAATTTCAGTCAGCAGAGGCAAAATTTCAATGAGGTGCAATTTCATGTTTTCAACGTAAACCAACTCCGCTAAAAAATGCGGCAGCTCCGCTGTGAAATAACATAGAACTTCAGTGACCTGCGACAAGTCCGCAAGGACTTGCGAGGGAACTTTTATAGCTGAAAACAGGAATTTTATCAGATAATTTTATAATTTTGCCCCTCACAATATAATTAATGAAGATGAAAACAAGAATACTATTAATTGTGATGCTCGCCATGGTTGGCTTGAGCGGGAATTTAAAATCGCAAACTCCGACTTGGCTTTGGGCGAGAACTGCAACTAATATTGGTAATGCTTGGATGTACACAGAAGGTTTGAGCGTTACTACTGATTTATTAGGAAATGTTTATGCAACAGGATATTTTAGTGATACATTAATATTCGGTGCAGATACATTAACTCATCCAGGTATTTATATTGTAAAATATGATTCATCAGGTAATGTAATTTTTGCAAAGGATGGTAGCGGTTTCGCAAATGGTCTTGGAGTAGCTGTGGATGCTGCTGGCAATATTTATGTTGCAGGAGCATTCAATTCTGATTCAATTTCATTTGGTCCATATACATTACTAAATTCTGGACCTTTTTACATTTATGATATTTTTCTTGTTAAATATAATTCTTCAGGGGTCATACAATGGCTAAGAGGGGCAAAAGGAACAAGTAATGATAAAGCATTAGGTATTGCAACGGATGATTTTGGCAATGTTATTATAACAGGATTTTCTCAATCGCCTACCCTAATTTTTGGTTCTGATACCTTAATAAAGACGGGGTTAAGTTTTATATTTCTTGTTAAATATGATTCATCGGGTAATATCCTTTTTGCCAAAACTGCTACAGCTTCTACCAATAATTTAGCTGCTACCTCTATTTCAGTTTGCACGGATATTTCTGGCAACTCATATATTTCCGGTTATATTTCTACTGGTAATAGCAACACCGCGTTTATATCTTTCGACAATATTACTTTAATGGATTCGGCAAGTTCGTTTTCTTATATTGTAAAATATAGTCCTGCGGGTTCTGCATTATGGGCAAGAAAAGCAACTGGAACTGGAAACTGGACAAGCTGCGGATTGGGCATTACCGCAAATAGCTTGGGAAAGATTTATACAACAGGATATTATACAGGAACTTCAGTTTCTTTTGGCTCAAATACTATTTTCAATAATGGAATTCAAAATGTTTTTCTAACCAAATATGATACATTTGGTAATGTGATTTATGCAAGGAATATTGGTGGAACTGGGAGTAATGACAAAGGATATTCCGTAGCCTCTGACGACAATGATAATATATTTGTAACGGGTGAATTTGGTTCTCCCTCTATGAATTTTGATACCATTGTTGTACAAAACCCAGGAGGTACTGACCCTATGTTTTTTACTAAATATAATTCAACAGGACATGCACTTTATGCAACAGCATTTCCAAGCGGTGCAGATGACAATAATGATGTAGCAGTAGATCATTTTGGAAATGCTTTTATCTGTGGAGATTTTTATCAGGTAAATCCTTTTATTATTGGATCGGATTCTTTACCACTGACATGTGAGGAAGCATTTTTTATTGCTAAATTTGGTTTAAGTAACATAGAAACAAATTCAAAAGAAATAACAGCAACCCCTTCCTTTCTCCTCTACCCCAATCCCTTCACCACTACTACCACCCTCACCCTTCAAGGCACCTATCATAACCCCTCCTTATTCATCTACAACCTACTCGGGCAAGAAGTAAGAAGCATACCCGTGGGCACAAGCAAAGAAGTAACCATTCCTCGTGGCAACCTACCCGCAGGTATGTATTTCTATAAACTGATAGAAGAGAATAAAGAGGTCTTGGGTATCGGCAAGCTACTGGTGGAATAACCTTAATTATTCGGGTTCGCCCCTACATAATCCCCAAGAAAACCAAACCGAGTGGTCAGCATGCCATCCCGAACAATCGTGGCGCGGTCTATCAACCCCTTCTTATCTTCCACAAACAAGGACGGTAACACCCGTTCGATGAGGTTCTTGCCGAAGTCATCAGAAGCCTCTCGCGGTAACTCGCAAGGAAGGTTATCCACTGCCATCACCGTTATCGTGTTGCGGGCAAATGGTTCATCAATGCTTTCGGTGATAGGGTCGTAGCCGTAGAAAGGTTCTTCGATAGTCGAAGACTGCGTCGTAGAAGGGATGCTGCCATTCAAATCGCAGGTTACATCGGCAATAACACTGACGTGGAATGCTGGCGATTTCATCTCCTCCTTCGAGAATAAAGGGGCGGCTTTCGGATTCCAAAAGGCACAATGAATAAGCATGTCGCAGACCGGTGCATACCGAATGAAAGTACAATCGAAGTCTTCGGGATTCGTATAGAACTGCCCGTGAACCCACGGACCGCCGTCCTTCGGTTTGTAATAATCCATCGAATGAAGGTTGACATAAACTGGTTCGCGGAAGGAGTAATTTAGGAACTCGTACGGCGTAACCTTGCGAATCTTGAGGATGCCCATTGTCTCGATAGCACCATTCGCCACACGTCCGCCACCGGTAATAATGATCTTGATATTGGGGAGCTTTACTTTGGATAGCTCGTTCTCCACGTCATACAGTTTATCAAACTCATAAGCCTGCCTCAACTGAAACAAACCATACCGAATACCATACGCATTGATGCCATTGTATGCCCCGATAACCCCCGCAAACCGCCCAAAACCGATGACGCGATTGTGCTCTTCATCAGTAAGGCATTCGTAGTCTATCAAAGATATTTTCTTCTCAATAATTGCTCGCAACAGGTTATGGTTATGCGCTTGCTTCTTGATGGTATGCGAGAAGAATAAATATTTTTTATTGGGAATTAACTGCTCTGGTGGCACCTCTTTAATACCCATCAGGGTATTGCAATCTGATACATCTTCCTTTAGTTGTATACCTTCGGTGCGGTATTCACTATCTGAATAACAACGGTACTCGCAAGGCTGAATTACCAACTCGACATTGGGGAACTGGGCTTCGATTTGTTTGCATTGCGCAGGAGTGAATGGAGTTCGTTTATCGTGTGGCAGCTTGCCTTCGCGAATGATTCCGACTTTTAATTTATTCATCTTTAATAATTATTCCTTATCCCTAAGATAGTTCACCGCCATCCTCAATTGCCCCCATGTGATCGTTTCTCCAACCGACTTTTTAACTTCGGTAATGTTTTCAATCCCCATCTTCTCAACTCCAACTTTAATGACTTGGAATTGTTCTTCGTTAATAAAATCGAACAAATTCACCTCGCCGCTCTGGATATATAAAGCCAGATGCCCCTCTATCGTAGAAGCAGCCATACCCCGTGCCGCAGCAATTTCTTCGATAGTTTTCTTCTCTTGATATAGTTGCAGACTTATCTTCTTCGATGAGCCAACTTCTTCCTTAGGAGATGCTTTGTAATATTCTTTTTTAGTAGGATAATTCTTTGGTTGTGTTACAGGATTGGGATTAATTTTTTCAATCTTTGGAACAACATTTTCCTTAAAAGCATATTCTATCTTTAAATCCAATCCGCTCACATCTGCCTTCTCAATCAACCTCACATTCCGCCACAAATCAAGTATCAAATCATTGAAATAAAGTACCAATAATTTAGTCTGTTTCTTAATCTTAATCTCCTCCCGAATCGCCACAATAGGATGAATAATCTCTTCCAATATCTTCTCAATAAAATATGGTTTCGCCTTCTTCACACGCTCCGTCAATAGCGCGGTATCAATAGGTTTAGTATCCACAATCTGATTGATAACGTTAAGAAATTTAGTAGAAGTTTCGGCTTGCAGTTTCGATTTATTATAGATTTCATTCAGCTTTTCCAAGACCAATTCTTTGTCGTCAAATTTCTTCCCCGTCGTAAATACTATCGCCTCATTAATCAAATCCAGCATCGTATTCCAATTAAAAATCTTCTCTAATCTTAGGATAGAATAAACAAATTTTTCCTGATCCAAATTCAACAAAGTAACATCGGTTTCCTTAGATATAAATTCTATAATCCGTTGATCAGTCGAGATAGCAGACGGCGCAATCTTCGACAGCAAAGTCAAGCCAGTCAAGGAAGTACAGCGACTCAATGCCACATAAACTTGCCCCGCCGCAAACGAAGCACCTGCATCAATCGCCATCTTTGTAAAGGTCAAGCCCTGGCTTTTATGAATCGTAATCGCCCATGCCAATCGAATCGGATATTGCAGGAAACTACCCAGCGGTTGTTCATCAATTTTGTTGGCTTCTTTGTTAAAAACATATTTAATATTCTCCCACAACTCCTTCTCCACACGCAGCTCAATGTCAGTATCTGCGAGCTTCACTATGATCTCGTCCTGACTAATCTTTATCACCTTCGCGAGCTTCCCATTATAATATTTTCCTCCCTTGGTATCGTTCTTTATAAACATAATTTGCGCTCCCAATTTCAACTCCAAAACCTTCTCTGTCGGGAACGAACGATCATTGAAATCTCCATCCACATTTGCTTCAAATTTAAAGACGGAAGTGTTCAGTTTCCGCAACTCTTCCTGGTTGATTCTATCGGCAGTATTGTTGTGCGTAGTGAGGGTAATAAAATTCTCCTCCTCCATCCGAATGCTGGGCACATAGCGGCTATGCAGCAATTCAAAGTCCTCATCGCGCATCGTATTATTCCTCACATTATTCAACAAGCTGATAAACTTTTCTTCCGTCTGCCGATAGATTTTTTTCAGCTCAATAATCTCCGGAGGACTCTCCCGAAGCACCTCCGAATTAAAGAAAAAAGCACTCTCATAATATTGCTTCAGCAGATTCTTCTCTTGATCCTGAACGACGGGTGGCAACTGAAATAAATCTCCAATAAAAAGCACCTGCACTCCCCCGAAAGCCTTGCTCCTATTACCGCGAACTGACCGCAGAATATCATCCACAGCATCCAGCAAATCGGCGCGAACCATACTCACCTCATCAATAATCATCAGCTCCATTTCATTCATCAAATCGCGCTTCGGTTTACTCATACGGATGGTCCGCAACAGCTCGCTTTTATTGGTGAACTGAACTTCTCCTTGGGTATATCCGCCATGCCGTATGTAGACATTAAAGGGCAATTGAAAGAAGGAGTGCATCGTAACACCTCCTGCATTAATCGCAGCCACTCCGGTTGGGGCAAGGACGATGGTTTTCTTGGAAGTTTCGCTTACTAATTTCTTCAAAAAGGTAGTCTTCCCTGTGCCCGCCTTGCCTGTAAGAAAAACATTCAAGCCGGTATAATTGACTACCTCCCAGGCGGCGTTGAAGATAGGGTTAATTGTTACATCAGTCATTAAAATTCTTTGTATCTTATGGCTGCAAAACTAACAATAAGCCGCGAGCAAGAATGTGATTCAATTAAAAAAGCGATATGCTGTAGTGTGCATCATCCATTTCAAACATCCAATTCAGAAGATTTATTATTAGAAACGGCTAATTTATTCCTGTGTACAAATGAAAATTCCCCTTGCACAAAAGGAAATTTCTCTTGCTCAAATGGGATTTCCATTTGCTCAAATGGAATCCTATTTTGCTCAAATGGCTCAACCATTTGCTCAAATGGAAATCCCATTTGAGCAAGAGAAATTTCCATTTGTACACGGGAAGGAATTGGCTGTTTTGGGGAATTTAACAGGTAAATAGCGAATAAAATCATCCTCTCAAAGAAAAATCTGACCGCGAAAGGAGAAAATTTACCAGCTAAAGCGGAACGATTTTGGAGGATGGAAGAAAAGGAGGGATGGGGAAGAGGATTGTTTATTCTGATTGTTTTGTCCAATATACCCGAAAGATTTTTCTCCCGACAGGTTTTGAGAATAGGAATTCCTATTATTTAATACCTGTCGGGACTTTCAAAAACCTGACTGGAATGTGGAGATTTGAGCGATTGCATGAATCATTTTTCATCGTTTTGTGATTGCGACCCCCTTGGGAGCAGCAACAAGATGATGAGGGAGAGAATTATGAATTATAACTTGTACCGTTTGATTTAATGAACAGAAATACGCCTACTCTTCTTTCGGCAAGACCGATTCGACATAATTGTGGAAGACATTGAGTGTTAAATAAAAAACGACGACGGAGGGTAGTATTTCAGACTTTTTGAATAGGGCGAGGTTCTCTGGTATTTCAAAAATATGATTGAAAATATAGTCCGCGAGGTGCCTCTGGGTAACGGATTTTCTTAAGAGGGAGAGCTTGGCTTTGTCGGGGAAATTGGGGTTTATTTTGCTGATGTGGGAACCCCATTTCATCATCTCTGACTGGGCAATGGTTAAGGGAATTGCGGGCAATTCGATGGCATAATAATCGAAACATTTCAAGGTCATGACATGCAGGCGAGCCATCAATTCTTTGGCATCGGGATTCTTGAGTTCTTCGGCAGCTGCGTTAATAATACCATCCAAATGCTCGTACTTGCCTAAGTACCGCTCGCCGAATTCGAGGAACTGTTCGGGGCTAAGGTGGTTGATGAAGTCATCAATAATATCAATCGTTTCTTGGGGGATTATTTCCATCGGGCATTAAAATTTTGTGCGGCAAAAATAATCTTATTTAATGAAATGAAGGAAAGGCGGGTGGGCAATTCCGAGAGATTGTGTAAAATTGCAGCCATGAAACCTGTAAATAAAATTGATTGATGTTTGCGCTGTTGAAAAAGGAAATCGGGAGTTTTTTTAATTCTTTGATAGGCTATGTGGTTATTCTCGTTTTCTTGTTGAGTATTGGTTTGCTAATATGGGTTTTCTCTACCGAATACAATGTTTTGGATAATGGTTATGCAAACTTCGACAGCTTGTTTTTTGTGGCTCCGATGTTTTATTTATTCCTGATACCTGCAATCACCATGCGGTCCTTCGCAGAGGAAAAGAATAAGGGAACTATTGAGCTCTTATTCACCCGCCCGTTGAGCGATTTGCAGATTATCTTCGCGAAATATTTTGCGGGATTGCTTTTGGTTTTATTCTCGTTGATTCCTACTTTGATTTATTATTTCACTGTCAAAGCCCTCGCCAAACCGCCTGTAGATATTGATACCGGAGGGATGTGGGGTTCTTATATCGGCTTGTTATTTCTCGGGGCAGGCTTCGTTGCGATTGGGATATTTGCATCCGCCGTTACCGATAATCAGATTATTTCGTTCATCATCGCCTTGTTCCTCTGCGGCTTCTTTTTTATAGGATTTGATTTCCTCGGTTCGTTTGAATTATTCGGCAGAGCAGACAACATCATTCAGCAAATCGGTATCAAAGCACATTATCTTTCGATGTCGCGGGGAGTGCTTGATACTCGGGATTTGGTTTACTTCATGACGCTTGTCGCCTTCTTTATATTATGCACCAAGACGGTATTACAAAGCAGAAAATGGTAATGAAGAAACGCAGTAGCCGCCGTCAGGATATTCTCCAATTGTTCTTGAGTTTGGGGATTGTGGTGTTCATGAATATCATCTCCACGTTTGTCTTCACTCGTTTCGATTTGACTTCCGAGAAGCGATACACCCTTTCCCCAGCTACCAAAGACTTGTTGAAGAAGTTGGATGATGTGGTTTATGTTCGCATCTATCTTGATGGTGAATTCCCTGCGGCATTCAAAAGATTGCGTAATTCAGCCAAGGAAATGCTCGATGAATTCCGTGCATACAGCGGCGATAACTTGCAGTACGAATTCATCAACCCTAATGCCAACCCCGATGCCAAAGAACGCGACAAACTCCACCAGCAATTGATGGAAGATGGCTTGCACCCTACCGATCTGAACTCCAGCGACAAGGGTAGTAAAGTAGTGCAGCGCATATTCCCTGCCGCCTTATTTACCTATAAATCCAATACGAGGAAGTTCCCCGTGCAAATATTGCAAACTCGCATCATTGCTACCCCCGAGGAGATGCTCAATAACTCCATCGAGGCATTGGAATACCAGTTCGCGAAGGCTATCAAACAAGTTACCATCAATACCAAACCGAAGATCGCATTCATCGAAGGGCATGGGGAATTGGATACCATCGCGACTTACGATATTACGCGTAACCTCGAAGATTTCTACACCGTGGAACGGAAAACGATTAACGGCAAGGTCAATAGTTTGAGGGAGTATAAAGCCATCATCATTGCGAAGCCCGATACCGCGATGGATGAACGTGACAAATTCGTGATTGACCAATACATCATGAAGGGCGGCAAGGTGCTCTGGTTTCTCGACAGGATGCACGCGACGATGGATAGCCTCAATGGTAAACCCAAGACCTTGTCGATAGACCTGAACCTAAACCTGGAGGATATGTTATTCCGATACGGCGTGAAGATTAACCCATCCTTGATTCAGGATATTAGCTGTGCGCCGATCCCGATTATTACGGGGCGTATCGGTACGCGAGACAAGACGGAGATGCTGCCCTGGTATTACTTTCCCCTCTCCTTCCCGGTCATTAATCATCCGATTGTGAATAATCTGAACGGCGTGAAGTTCGAGTTCGCGAGCACGATAGATACCGTGAAGGCGGTGGGCATTACGAAGACTGTTTTGCTTGCCTCTTCCGAGTTCTCGAAGGTGCTGTTCACCCCCGTCCTGATTAGCTTAAACATCATGCGGCAGAAGCCCGATATGAAGCAATATACCGACCGATACAAGCCGCTTGCCGTCCTTCTGGAGGGGGAATTCACCTCGAATTACAGGAATAGAATTCCCAATACCATCGCGACCGATTCTGCCATTGATTTCAAAGCGAAGGGCGTGGCAACGAAGATGCTTGTGGTGAGCGATGGCGACGTGGTTCGGAACCATGTCGGCAAGCAGAAGGGCTCTATCATTCCGCTGGGGTACGATGTGGGCACGAAGCAGACGTATGGCAACCGCGATTTTATCCTCAATGCCGTTGATTTCCTCTGCGATGATTCGGGCTTGATAACCGTCCGGTCCAAGGAATTAAAGCTGCGCCTGTTAGATAAAAACAAAGCCGATGCCGAACGCATCAAATGGCAACTGATCAACCTCATTCTCCCCTCGTTATTCATTATTTTCTTCGGCGTGATCAGGAATTACATGCGGAGAAGGAAGTATGGGAGGGTTTGAGGTTTAAGGTTGTTGCCGTATCCAAAATCTTAATCCTAAATCCTAAAAACCCTCCCGTCAGGCATGATGCCGCAAATAAACTTCCAGTTTTTCTTCCCTTCCCTCCGATAATTCCTTTTTTCCCCTTTTCCCTAAACCGTCGGGCTGAAGTTGAAATGGTTAATATTTCTATTTTTTAGGGAGGAAAGTGCCTTGGTTTTCCAAAAAAGAGTGTCGGGGAGCGACTCCCCGATACATCGGAGCGACTCCCCGTATGTTGGGAATGACTCCCCGTATAATGGGAATGACTCCCCGTATAATGGGAGCGATTCCCCGTATAATGGGAGCGATTCCCCGTATAATGAGAATGATTCCCCGTATAATGGGAGCGATTCCCCGTATAATGGGAATGATTCCCCGTATAATGGGAGTGACTCCCCTTATCATGGGAGCAGCTTCCCGTGGAAGAAAAACCAGATGGAAGAGGTCTGATTAACCAATTCCATTCTACCTTATAAATCAAAAAAGCCCCCGTCAACTGAATGACGGGGGCAATTTTGTTTTGTAGAATAGCGAAGTCCTATTCTCTGATCAACTTGGTTTTATAAATTCCATCGTCCTTTTGTAGGGAAACGAGGTAGAATCCTTGGGAAAGATTGTTGACATCTACCGTCAGGTGATTCTCTCCTGCGATGCTGCTTCCATGGATAGATTTCACGATCCGACCGGTATTGTCGGTGAAGTTGAGGATATACGCCTCATCTGCCTTGGCATCGAAATAGATGGTCGAGGTCGTGCTCGATGGGTTCGGGAATAATTCCAGATCATGCGCTGCTGCCTGTGCATCGGTGAAGCTGGCTGCCTTCCTATCGTCGTCGTCATCGCCACCTTGGTCATCACAATCCTGATGATAATGCGAACCTAAATGGTCAGGTTGATGGTCGCCATGATTGTCGTCGCTATGGCTACCTGAATTGCTGCAAATATGCGAAGGAATGTCGCTGGAATTGCATGAATAAGAGGAATGGCTACTAGAATGGCGGTAGTTGTGATGGCACACGATGACCTTGTTATTATGGTAATGATCACGCGCATCCTTCACGCAAATATCCTGACTGGAAGTAGAAGTACAGCCATAGTTGTTCGTCGTCGTAACGGTGAATGTCGGGTGGCATTCCGAAGAACCAGTGAATGTAGGATACTGGCAGTTAGTAGCACTCAAGCCACTGCCGCCGCACCATGAATGGGTGAAGGAAGTACCGCCACCGCAAGTACCATTCAGGGTAATCGTTTGGGGTCCGTATCCGAGATATATCTTACTGCAATCGCCGCCTGTGTAGGTATTATTGGATGGCGTACAAGTAATGGTACGAGTAGGCACCGCCCCGATAACGGTTACGGTACAGTTCACCGTTGCGGTATTTCCATGGGCATCGGTACAGGTCAGTTTCACGGTATTTGCCCCGATGTTGTTACATCCAAACGAACTCGGAGACACAGTCTGCGAAGTAATACCGACATTGTCGTGGCTACCGTTATCCACTGAAGCAGGGGTAATAGTTGCATGACCACCGCTTAATGTTACAGAGATATTCTTCGCAATAGCCACGGGAGCTTCGTTATCCGTAACGGTAACGGTTTGGGAGGAGGTCGCGGTGTTACCACTGGCATCGGTAGCCGTCCAGATCACCACCGTATTCCCAACAGGGTACTGTGTAGACGCGTGGTTCTTGGTAATGGTAGGCGTGCCGTTGTTATCTGTTCCGGTAGGGGGAGTCAGGGTAATGACAGCATACGCTAAGCCAGCGGCGGTATTTGCGGTGAAGGTAGTATTGGTAGTGATAGTAGGAGCTTGATTGTCCGTAACGGTTACGGTTTGAGAGGAAGTTGCGGTATTGCCGGCATTGTCAGTAACGGTCCAGATAACGATCGTAGCACCCACCGGATATAAGGCAGAAGCATGGTTCTTGGTAACGGAGGCTACGCCACAATTATCCGAAGTAGTAGGGGTAGTTAGATTCACTGTCGCGGTACTGCTACCGGCACTGGTATTTGCGGTAGCATTTGCATTGGTCGCAATCGTGGGCGGGGTAACATCGGCAGTAGTAGTAATTACTTTTGATACTGTTCCAGTGCATCCCGTAGATGCTGTTACGGTCAGGGTATAAGTTCCTGCGGCAAGCGTAGTAATGGCAGCAGTAGTTTTGGCAGGGCTGGTATTCCATAAATAGGTATATGGCGTATTCCCCCCCCCGATGCCAATGCGGTAACAGTACCATTGGTAGATCCGGTACAGGTAACATTAGTCGAAGCTGTAACCGTAGCGGTAGGTTTGGTATTCACCGTTACGCTCTGCGTAGCCGATCCGATACAGCCATTGCTGTTAGTTACAGTCAAGGTATAAGTTCCGGCATTGCTAACAGTTATACAAGAACCGGCACCATTAGCACCCCAATTGTAATTGGTATATGCCTGCCCGGAACATAGGTTCACGCTGCCGCCAGTACAGAAAGTGGTAGTACCACTGGCAGTAATAGTAGGGTTAGGATTGGCATTCACAGTAATTGCTTTAGAAGCGACACCAGTACAGCCATCCACATCGGTTATCGTAACGGAGTATGTTCCGGTAGTGGTAGCATACAGGTATTCGTTATTAGAACCATTGCTCCATACATACACATCGAAATGACCAGCATCTAAGGTATCTGTCTTTCCAGAACAGATAGACGAGCCGTTAGAGGTAGAGATAAATGCTGTAGGAGAAGGTATCACGGCTATATGTTGCATTGCAGTACCGCTACATCCGGCAGCATTGGTTACTGTTATCACAAAGTTTCCACTATCATAAACAGATATAGCATTGGTATGATTTACGGGATTACTATTCCATATATAAGAAGTATAGATGGATGCCACTTGAAGTATCGCATTCGTCCCTGAACAAATAGAACTAACACCAGATGTAATTTGAGGAGTAGGATTTGCATTCACCGTTACAGAAGTAGAAGCACTTGCTGAACAACCATGACTATCGGTATAGGAATAATTGATTGTTGAAGCTCCAGGACCGGCAGAAGCGGGATTGAAAGAAGAACCAGTAACACCATTGCCACTGTATGTTCCCCCAGCAGGCGAACCCGATAAGGTAACATTACCGTTGCTTGCACAAACCGCTCCAATACTATTAATACTTACAGTTGGTAATGAGTAAATCGTTATTGCCTGACTTGCAGTCCCGACACAACCATTTGCATTGGTAGCCGAAACGGTATATGTTCCGCTTGCAGTAATTGTATTTGAAGCGGAGGAGGTGTTACTTCCACCACTCCAGACATACGTACTTCCACCAGATGCAGTAAGTGTCAAAGAAGAACAAGAAGAAGCATTCCCTGCTATCGCAGCTACAGGCAATGGATTCACTGTTACATTTCTGCTTGTAGTTCCTGTACATCCATTGTTATTGGTAACGGTTACTGTATATGCTCCGCTTGTATTAAAGCTATTTGTTGCAGAGGTAGCGTTATTTCCACCACTCCATGAATAGGATGTTCCACCGCTTGCCGTTAGACTAACTGACGAGCATGCTGTACAAGTTCCGGTAACATTTGCTGTAGGTAATGAATTTGTGGATACTGTTTTACTCGCCGTTCCTGTGCAACCATTGTTGTCGGTTACAGTAACGAAGTATGTTCCATCAGTATTGATGGTCAAAGATGAATTAGCAGAAGCATCGCTCCAAACCGATGAAGTATATCCAGAAACACTTAATACTTCTGAACTTCCAGAACAAAATGAATTATTGCCGAAAATAGTAGGCGTAGCATTTGCTCTTACAGTTACGGTAATTGACGCGCAGGTATTTGTTGAAACACACGAGCCCTCGGCTCTTACATAATAGGTCGTTGTTGAATTTGGAGTAACTGAAATGGTAGCTCCACTTCCTACTGATGTGACACCGCAACTTCCGGTTTACCATTGCCAACTTGTTGCACTATTAAGATTACCATTTATACTTAAAGTAGTGCTCGAACCAGGGCAAATAGGATTAACACTCGCTGAAAGAATCGGTGCATCCGGAGGGGTACATATTTCAATTAAATTTCCGAATAAAGGATTGTATCCATCCAAGTAATTAAAATTATACATATCGGAATAGGTGTTTGTGGAAGGGTCATATTGAAATACAACGCCTGCACCATTTGCACCGCCAGATGAAGTAGTTCCATAAATCTTTCCATTCAATGCCTGAATTAAAGAACCTCCGGGATAACTACCAGTGGCATCTGTCAAATCTATCAACTCGGTATAAGCATTTGATGAGATATGATATTTGAAAAGAACTCCAAATCCATAAAGACCACCTGAACCTGTTAATCCATAAAGATTTCCATCTGTTCCTTGAATCATAGAACCGGTAGGAAAATCTCCAGTAGCATCTTCTAAACTTACCAATAGGTTGTAAGTATTATTTGTTGGATTAAACAGGAAGATACCTCCTGCGCTATTTGTTCCACCGGAACTGGTCATTCCATACATCATTCCATTGGATGCTTGAACCAAGGAGCCAGTAGGAAAACTCCCTATTTCATCTGATAAATCAACGGCAGTAGATAAGGCGCTTGTCGTGGGGTCGAATCTGAAAATGACTCCTTCTCCTGCTTGTCCTCCCCCTAATGCCATTCCATAAAGCTTTCCATCTGTGCCTTGTATCAAGTTTCCGTAAGGGAAATCCCCTGAAGCATCGGATAAATCATATAAATCCGTATAATCATGCGAAACAGGATCGTATCTGAAAATAACACCTGCTAAATTAGCTCCTCCATAATTATTCATTCCATAAAGATAACCATCCGATGCCTGAACCAATGAACCGAAAGGGGTATCTCCTGTAGGATCTAATAAATCAACTTCATCGGTGTAGGTATGCGTTACAGGATCAAACTGGAATAAAACACCATTACCAAAAGCTCCTCCACTGGAAGTTAAGCCATACAATTTACCATCGGTGGCCTGAATAAAAGAGCCTGATGGACGGCTTCCTTCGCTATAGGATATTTGTTTTTTCGAGACATAACTATTTGTTCCGGCATCGTATTGAAACAAAACTGCCGAGAACACATTTCCTCCATGATTGGTAAAACCATAAAACTTGCCATCGCTGGTTTGCATCAAGGAGCCTTGTGGCAACGACCCGCCATCAGTCGTTAAATCAACCTTTTTGGTATAGACCGCATTGGTGAAATCATATTTAAAGATAGTTCCCAGATTATTGATTCCACCTGAATTTGTCATGGCATAAAGATTCCCATCCAAAGCTTGGATAAAAGCTCCATAAGGATTACTGCCATCTGTAGAATTAAAATTAAATATATCGGTATAGGTGTTTGCATTAAAGTCATATTTAAACATTACTCCATAGCCTTGTCCTCCATTATCATAACCAGGAGAATTCAATGGTCCTCCATAATTCGTCATTCCGTAGATAAAACCATCGCTTGCCTGAAACAAAGAACCTGTGGGCCATTTGCCAGTAGCAATTGCCAAATCAATCTTCTTCGTATATTGGCTATTGATGATATCATATTGGAAGAGCACGCCGAACCCTTGTTCAAAATTCAAATATCCATCGGGATCTGCGCCGCCTCCATTGGTCATTCCGTATAAATTACCATCGCTGGCTTGCATTAAATTCCCTACCGGAAATGTTCCGTCGGTACCATTAAAGTCAAACAAATCGGTATACGTAATAGTGGCTATATCTAATGAAAATAATACTCCGCTGCTGTAATATCCCCCTTGTTGTGTCATGCCATAGAGCTTCCCGTTGACTGCTTGTATCAGCGACCCTTGTGGCTGGCTGCCGGTAGCATCTTCAAAGTCGTACAGTTTGTTGAAAGTATTACTCACAGCATCGTACTGAAAGATAACACCTACTCCGTTTGCGCCGCCAGAGCCGGTCATTCCGTAGAACTTACCATCTGTTCCTTTTACCAAGGACCCTGTGGGCAAATCTCCGGTCGTGCTGTTCAGGTTAATCTTTTCAATGTAGGCATCTGTGGCAGGATCGTACCTGAAGATGATTCCATTTCCCCAAACGCCGCCTCCAGGGGTCATCCCGTAGAGACCTCCATCGCTACCCTGAACTAAATTCAGGAGGTTGGAGCTTTGTCCGGCATTACCTGGCAAATCAATTTGGTTCGACAAGGTCGTAGCTCCAGGGGCAATGCTGAAAATTGTCCCGAACTGATGACCACCATTGTTAGTCAATCCCCATAATTGAGATTGAGCGTTTGTAGTAACCTGCGTCATCAGCAATAACGCAAGTACAAGCATTAAGTTTTTGTTAGAGTTTTTCATTTTTTTAATTAATTGGTAATACATAAATATAATTTGGATTGATATTTCATGGCTAAACCGTGGCGCGCAGTTCTGGACTTTGCACCGATATTGTGAGGCAATTGTTTTCCTCTTATAGGATTCAAAAAAAATGGTAAGCGTTTATTCAAGAGATGGGTTTTATAAATTGTTTATGGAATTTGTGAGTAGGGGAACTTTTTCATGGAATACGTTCCGGGTGGCGGCTTTTCCATTTTATTACAGCCCTCAAATTCCATGAGAGAAGACAATCCGTTAATCTTGGTTAGTTCGTACTTTTTCGACATCTTGGGTATGATTTATTTTTAAAAGTTTTCATTATACCTTTTCGGTTTGCAAAAGGTTATAAAAGTTTATTCTTAATAAAAAAATGTTGCGGAATGATATATCTGAAAATTCCTTAACTCGGTTTTGGAATGCCAGGGAATGTTGTCACACTCCCGAAAGATTTCTCCTTTCAGGTTTCGATAACACACGCCTTCACCAACCCAAGCATCCCCATCATTACTATCCGTGTTTTCATCTTCCTAAATTATTTATTGAATGGCAAAAGTAGAAAAAAGGGAAATCATTGCCGCAAGGGGGAATCTGAAATTCTCGCCTTTTATAACGGGAAAATCTGCCCATCCGCGAATTAAATGGTAAATGATTCGAATCTGGGCGGAGCTGATTCGAGGTAGCGTGTAAATGATTCGAATCTGGGCGGAACTGATTCGAGTACGGGCGTAAATGATTCGAATCATTTGGTAATATGATTCGAGTACGGGCGTAAATGATTCGAGTACGGGCGTATATGATTCGAATCATTTGGTAATATGATTCGAGTACGGGCGTAAATGATTCGAGGTAGGGCGTAAATGATTTGAGGTGGATGGTTTTGTGACCCAAACTCCTGAAAGGTTTTTCTCCTTTCAGGAGGATGCACGAGTTTAAACTTATTGTCGAATCCAAAACTGTAAACCTTATTCCAAAACGACTTTCCTGACAACGGTTTCTTGGTCGGTGATGATGGTCAGAAAATAAATGCCTTTGGAATAAGTATCTATGCTGAAGGTGTGGGTATATATTCCTGCCGCTTCTTTGCTTTCTTTGGAATAAATAAGTTGCCCTTTTATGTTGGATAATTTAATTTTGAGGGATGTATTTTCTTTGTTGTAGAAGTTCAGGGTAATGATTCCGGTAGTGGGATTTGGGTATATGTTGATGGCATCATTAGCGGTATTTAATTCGTTGATATCGGTTGTCAAATCGCCCATTCTGATGCCGTTGCCAAAGGAGTTTATCCAGATCTGATTTTGATTATAAGGATTAAAATAAACCCTGTTCGGCTGCCGAAATGGGTAACCCGAAACTTGCGAGAATGATGGTGTGGCAGCATTGATATTAGCAGTGTACCAAAGCCCTTCTGTTTCGGTAGTCATGTATGCTACGCCGCTATGAACGGGGTCGAATGTGAGAGAATACACACGGTCGTAAGTGCTGCCAGTGAGCTTCGTCCAGGCAGTGCCTCTGTTAGTCGTTCGATACAATCCGCCTTGCCCCGCAGAGGCATTGCCCCAACCGCTGAATACGCAAACATACCAAGTGTTTTGAGTGGCATCGTAAGGATCAACAATCAAGTCCATCGTCCAATAATGCATCCCTGGGTTGGCAGATTTATCGCTCCAGGTTGTGCCTCCATCGGTACTTACAAACACACCTGAACTGTCAGAGAAATGAGAGCTGGGATTTGGAGTTCGTCTTCCGCAATAAGTGGTTACCACAGTGCCATCAGTAAGCACTCGGATGTTGAAAGGATGCCCTTGGGTACGGGCAGGATTGGTGCAATGTGTCCAGACGGAAGATGCTCCATTCTGAATGTCATTAGACACCCAGATGCCGCCAGCACTTCCACTTCCTTGATGATTGATGACACTTGCATACATACGGTTCACATTCGTAGGATCGAGAGCAAGCCAAATGACCGGTCTGGCAAAGTTGTGCATGGTGGTAAAGGTAGCTCCATTGTCAGTGGACATCATGATGGCACCACTTCCAGCATCTAATTGTGCATCTGCCAAGCGAGTGCTTTCATACATATCGTGCACGCTGGAAGTAGCAGCATAAATCGCTCCATTGCTTGGGTTTTTAACGAATTTATAAGTGGTATTATAGTTATTCAATCCTGTGTAATCGAATCCCCAAGTTGTTCCAGCATCATTGCTTCGGAGGGCGTGGACATCGGTGTATCCTGCAAAAATATGATTAGCATCAGTCCACATAATATCCCAACAGGCGGTAGGTTCAATGCCATTTCCATGATAATATTGGCGGGTAGGCGTACTTGCATTTGCAGGATGAACATCAGAAGCAGGGACATAAGCCGCTTGCCAGTTTGCGCCACCATCGGTAGTTTTATGTGTGAAGCCCATATCGGTGAAGATGACTTTATTCGGGTCGTTTGCAGCGACACTGATGCCATAAATATATTGAGGCCAAGTCCATTGGAAATCGCCGCCGGAACCGCAATAACCGGTCTTAATATTTTGATTTGTTGTTGTATTAAAATTATGAACCCAATTAGCTCCCGAATCCACAGTTTTCAATACGATGGGATAACTGGTGCCGCTATTTTCTCCTGCAATATAAGCTACATCAATATTATTCACCGCCATGCCGACACAGAAGGGATGATCGGTATTGGCAGTGATTCCATTCATTTTAGGAATCCAATTCGAGGTGCCGAAATCCATCGTATAAACCTTTGCAAAGTACCCGCAATCGGAACCGACAACCCCTGGGTACACATTCCCGATGGTCATGGTAATACAATAGAAACGAGTAATTCCATTTGCTTTGGCTGCGGCACAGGAAACAATTTGTTGGCTATCAATCGGAATGCCGGGCATGGACGGGTTATTATTCCAAGTGGCACCGCCATTGGTGGAATTAATAATACCCTTATCGGTGCAGATATAGATGTTCAATCCATCCCAAAAAGTGCCTGCGATATAAGCAGAAGAACTGTGATAAAAAGATGCCCCGAAGGTCGTCCCGCCATTATTGGATAAATAGAAATCGGTATAGGATGTTACAATTACCTGATTAGAATTTTGCGGATTGGCGATGGTATAATACGCATTTCCGCTCGATGGATCGGAGGCTAAGGGAGTCCAGATAGTGCCTCCATCGGTAGTCTTAATCGGGGTATAATAACCGTTGTTCGGGTCGCAATTCATGCAATACCGGATGAGCGGATTATTGGTAAATTCCACATGCGTGGCATGGTTGGCGAAGATAGAATGGTAGTCCACAACATCCCACGAAGCACCGCCATCGGTGGTATGAAACAGAGGACTCATATCGCAAGATACATACATTTCATTCGGGTTGGCAGGGTTAATACTGGGAGCAAATTGGGCACCGCCACCCCCGATTCCCTTTGGAAGAAAGTGAGCAGGCTGCGCTACGGCATTAAAATTAAGGATGATCGCAATAACGAAGATTGCGGCTTTCGAGAAGGTAGTTTTTGTTTTCATGAGATTAATTTATTTAGTTAAACATCCCGCAAAGTTAGGAATTAAATTTCATTAATCCAAATTCCAAAGAAAAAATTCTCCCTCCCCAAATTCAAGGTAAGAGCCATTTTATACCCCTAAAATCGGGTTTTACAACGGGAAAAAGTTCATGCAAGACATTAATCCCAAAGCAAAATGTATTCACTCCGAAGCAAAAGATGTTTACTCTGAAGCAAAATGTATTCACTCCGAAGCAAAAGATGTTCACTCTGAAGCAAAAGATATTCACTCCGAAGCAAAAGATGTTCACCCTGAAGCAAAAGATATTCACTCGGAAGCAAAAGATATTCAACCTGAAGCAAAAGATATTCAACCTGAAGCAAAAGATATTCAACCTGAAGCAAAAGATATTCAACCTGAAGCAAAAGATATTCAACCTGAATTAAAAATATTCTGTTATATTGCTTACTATCGTATTTTATTGCTAATTTTGCGCCCTCACAAACAATAATTTATGGCAACATTAAAAGCATTTAAAGGTATCCGACCGATAAAGGAAAAAGTGAACGTGGTAGCCTCCCGTCCGTATGATGTGATGACTTCCGAAGAGGCAAAAATAGAGGCGGGAGATAACATTTTTTCTTTCCTCCATGTCGTGAAACCAGAGATAGATTTACCCGCAGATTTGGACCATTATTCTCCCTTGGTTTATCAAAAAGCGAAGACTAATTTTGAACAATTAATGAAGGATGGCATCTTCTTTCAGGATGCCCAGGAATGCCTGTATATTTACCGATTGACGATGAATGGAAGGACGCAAACAGGCATCGTAGGCTGTGCCTCGGTGGATGATTATTTGAATAATGTCATCAAAAAACATGAGCTTACCCGCCCCGATAAAGAGGAGGATAGAAAGAACCATGTGCGTGTAGCAAATATGAATGCCGAACCGGTATTTTTTGCCTATTTGCAGAAGAAAGAACTGGATGAATTGGTAGAAAATATTACTGCCACCAGTGCTGAATATGATTTCACTACCGAAGATGCGATTCGACATGAATTTTGGACAGTAGAAAATGGGGAAACCATCAAAAATATCATCGAATTATTCGCCCAAATGCCAGCTACCTATGTTGCGGATGGTCATCACCGAACAGCTGCCGCAGCATTGGTAGGTAAGGAACGACGCGATAAGAATTCCAAACATACCGGTAACGAAGAATATAATTACTTTTTGGCGGTTCATTTTCCCGATAATCAATTACAGATTATGGATTACAACCGAGTGATTAATGACCTGAATGGATTTACGGATATTGAATTATTGGATAGGATTTCAGAGAGCTTTGAAATAGAAAATCATGAAGACGACACCTACCGCCCGAAGGCGTTGCATAACTTCGGGATGTATATTAATCATCAATGGTATTCACTCACTGCCAAGCCCGGAACGTATAACGATACCGACCCGATAGGGGTATTGGATGTAACCATATTATCAGAGAAAATACTGGCACCCTTGTTTAATATTAAAGATTTAAGGACGGATAAAAGAATAGACTTTGTAGGCGGATTAAGAGGGCTTGGTGAATTGGAAAGAAGGGTAGATTCAGGAGAAATGAAGGTGGCTTTTGCCTTGTATCCCGTAACGATGAAACAATTGGTTGATATTGCCGATACCAATAACATCATGCCCCCGAAAACAACCTGGTTCGAGCCGAAACTTCGCAGTGGATTGGTGGTTCATTCCTTGGAATAATAATAACAACCCTTTTATCCTAATTCTTTCTTGTCTATTTCCGATACTCTTTCTGCTGTTCTCGAAGAATTAAAACCTTCAGGAACTACCTTAGTAGCTGTTTCCAAGACAAAACCTATTGAATTAATTCTGGAAGCATACCATGCCGGACAACGAATATTCGGGGAGAACAAAGTCCAGGAAATGGTTGAGAAATACGAAGCTCTTCCGAAGGATATTCAATGGCATCTTATCGGACATCTGCAAACCAATAAGGTAAAGTTCATTGCACCCTTCGTAAATTTAATAGAAAGTGTAGATAGTCTGAAACTATTACAAGAGATTAACAAAGAAGCCGCAAAATGCAACCGTGTTATTGACTGCCTTCTCCAAATTCATATCGCTAAAGAAGAAACTAAATTTGGTTTGTCATTCGACGAAGCAACGGAATTATTTACCTCGGATGAAACAACAGCCATGAAGAATATAAAACTCGTTGGAGTGATGGGAATAGCTACCCTTACCGAGGATCAAACAATTATCCGTAACGAGTTTCGTTCTCTCCATCAATTTTATGATGCCATGAAACCAAGCACCAACTTTACCATCCTCTCGATGGGTATGTCTTCCGATTATAAGATCGCTATCGAAGAAGGAAGCAACCTGATACGCATCGGGTCGGCATTATTTGGCGAACGGATTTATTCAAAATAAATGTCCTTCTTCTCTAATTATACAGGCGAATTCATTGCCGGATTAACCACCATATCCTGGAGCATCTGCGTATTCCCATTCACCGAAGCGGCGAGACGATTAGGACCCAGTTCGGTGAATCATTTCCGGCTGGTACTCGCCTTAATCATCGTAACTTTAATCACCATCATCGCCTTCTCCTTTTCATTAACCCAGCTCTTCTCCATCCCCAGCGGAAACAATTGGTTTTGGCTCGGATTATCAGGATTTGTAGGGCTTACCTTGGGTGATTATTTCGGCTTCACCACCTACGCTATCTTAGGCACAAGAATAGGCAGTGTATTCAATACCTTAGCCCCGGGAGCGGCATTGTTATTAGGTTTTCTCATCCTTGGCGAACGGTTGAACTGGGTAGGATTAACGGGAATATCCATCTCCGTTGCCGGAATAATATGGCTGACGTTAAACAAGAAAGAAACCGCCGCCTTGCCTGACCACGGTCATGGAAATATCAAGAAAGGAATCTTCTACGGCATCCTTGCCGCCATCTGCCAGGGAGCCGGATTGGTGCTGTATAAAAAGGGAATCAATGCCAACCCGAACGAACAGATGGTCCCGATACATGCTGCCTGGATACGCCTTTTCAGTGCTGCGTTTTTATTATACCTTATCACCTTTATCCGAGGCAATTTCCGAACCATCACCCGCCCCTTCCGAGAGAATCACAACGGCGGCGTTCGGTATGCCGTTGCAGGCACTATTTTCGGTCCTGTTATCGGCGTTACCTTGGCAGGATATTCCATCGCCAATGTCGAAGTCGGGGTATCGCAAACCATCTTTTCCTTAATCCCCGTACTTGTCCTTCCGATAGGATATATTTTCTACAAAGAACGCATCTCCGTCATGGCGAGCCTCGGAGCATTGGTAGCGATAGCAGGAGTGATTATCCTGATCTGGAGGGATGCCATTATCCAATATTTAATAACCTTCGGAATCCGGTATTAAACGAAGAAAGCCTCCCGTAGATACATCGGAGGGCTTTCTTTTATAATGAAATAATTGAATTCATGCTCCTGAAAAGTTTTTCTCCTTTCAGATTTCTATGGATTAAACAAATTTATTTGAATATATTTTTTGATACGGTCTGTTGTCTCTGACACAAGCAAAGATTCGATGAATGATTTTGTTTCTAATAGCGTTTAAGATTGACATTTTATTTTT